>CADBLY010000120.1 GCA_902795725.1 uncultured Erysipelotrichaceae bacterium | reverse complement strand
TCCCATGACCGCCACCTGGTGGCCCGTGTTGAGCCGGTGCACCTTTGGCATCTACCTGTCCCAGATGATCATCCTGCGCCAGGTCGTTTGGCCCCTCACGCCCTGGCTCTCCCGCACCCACTGGCTCATCGATAGCTTGGTGAGCGCCATCTTTACCTTCATCATCTGCTTCATCCTCGTCTTCATCCTGCGCCGTCTCCCCATCCGCCGCTACCTCGTCGGCAAATAAAAACTCTCTATAAAGAAGTTTTTTTTATCTTCAAGACCTGTCTGCGGCATCTTTTGTTGATGGTTTGCGCTTTTTGTCGTATTTTTGTGGTTGATTTATTAAATTCTGAATGGACCATGCGAGAAGTTTTCATCAGTTACAAGTCTAATGAGCGCGAATTGGGCAATAATGATGAGACCATTGCCAATGAATTGTGCAAACAACTAGAGGCAGCAGGTATTACTTGCTGGATTGCGCCGCGAGATATTGAGCCAGGGGCACGTTCTTACGAAGGGGCAATAATTCGTGCAATCAAAGATTGCAAAATTTTATTGTTGGTTTTTTCGAAGTATTCGAATGAATCAGATGACGTATTCAAGGAAGTTGCTAACGCTGCACGCCGTAAGAAGGAAATCATACCATTCAGAATTGATGGCTCAGAACTGAGTGATGATTTTGAGTATCATCTTGGTAGTGTGCATTGGTTTGATGCATCTGATGGCGTAAGCAAGAGAATTCCCGATCTGATTGAGGCATTAAAACGTAAATTAGGTAAGTTCAAAGACCCTGAGACCTCTTCTGTTCAGTACCTCAAAGCTCGTGAACCAGAGAACTTGGAAATAGAAACTCATGATATCAATCGATGTGTGGCAGCTGTCAATGAGGATGCATCATTGTCAAATTCAAAGGATGAGAAATCATCATCTATGAGCAATACAGTAGTAGGCACCAAAGAAACTGATGCTGAAGCCAATGTGATGTTGACGGATGATAAGCTTGGCGCGTCCGGGGCTAATAAGTCTGATTTACTTAAGTCCAGTAAAGAAACCTCAATAAAAACTTTTAATATCAACGGAGTTTCATTCAATATGGTGCGTGTTGATGGCGGTAGCTTTATAATGGGTGCAGATAGAACATCAGATTCAGAACCGGCGCATGAAGAAATGGTGTCTAGTTTCTACATAGGTGACAAACAAGTAACCTGTTCTTTATGGCACAAGGTGTTTGGATCAACTCTTTTTGTTCGAGAAGACCTTTTGAAACCATCAAATGCTCAAAGTGGGTTGCCGAAAGTAAATGTTTCATGGCATGATTGTCAACTATTTGTGAAGAGATTAAACGAACTAACAGGGGTAAAAGAAACTGGATTTGAGTTTTGCTTGCCGACCGAGGTGCAATGGGAGTTTGCTGCCCGTGGAGGGAAAAAGAGTCGTGGATACAAGTATGCCGGTAGTGACCATATTCAAGAGGTCGCTTGGTATGCCCTACCGCAGTCAAACCCAAAACCCGTAGGGCAAAAGAAGCCTAATGAGTTGGGATTATATGATATGAGCGGAAATGTTTGGGAATGGTGTCAGGATGAATGTTATTATTATCCTGAAGAGTTGTTTTTTACTCATGTTCTGACAAGAGACCTTGAACATGCCGGTCGTGTATATCGTGGAGGTAGTTTCAGGTCTAATCATGAAAAAGACTTGAAAGTCACAAGCCGCAATGTGTGTAAGCCAGATGTAACCCGAAACGATTTGGGGTTGCGTCTTGCTCTTCGAACAGTTGAATAGTCCAGTAACATTTGTGATGTTGCCGATGTGATTGGCAGATATAATAAAGAATTTTTGAAACAGAAACTCCATCTTGTTGATGGCGTCCTCAGAGATGTTTTCGTGTTCTTTAATGACTGGCCATGGCGAAGGGAATTTTCTGTACTACATGTCTGAACATACATTCCGTCACATGGTTGAAATGTGGCGGTTATTTTTTGCTGGTTCGAAATGAAACCGTATCTTTGCGTTATCAACTCGTCAAACCTTTAAAATGAAAAGTGATGAAAAATAAACTACTGCTCTTGTTCTTGATACTGGCCTCTG
>CADBLY010000119.1 GCA_902795725.1 uncultured Erysipelotrichaceae bacterium | reverse complement strand
TCGCTGCCCTTCACCTCGCCCGCGTACCAGGCGTTGCCGTTCCAGTCCACGGTGTGGGCGTTTGAGCGGTTGGCGCTCGTGCCGTTGCCGATGATGTGGGCGTAGGTGCCGTTCGCGTCGGCGACGTTGTACTTGCCTTGCGCGTGTTGGGAGTTTGAAGCGGCAATAGTGCCTGTCCCCTCAGAGTGAGACACATCGCCTCGCGCCTTTGTTTTGTTGCCCTCAGCGTGTGAGTACATTCCGTAAGCCTCGGTCAAGACGCCCTCGGCGTGAGCGTCTTCGCGTGGTGCACTAGTGAGCGTGCCCTCTGCATGTGACGAATCGCCGGCTGCAGAGGTCCTCTCCCCCTCGGCATGCGCCGACCTGCCCGAGGCGGCACTGCGATCTCCCTCTGCGTGGGAGTAGTCTCCCTCAGCGGTCGTCAGACGGCCCTCGCCCAGGGACCAGATGCCCGGGCTCTCGGCGGAGGAATCGTGCTCGCCCATCCTAACGTAAGAGAAGAGCTCTTCTTCGGTGACGTAGGAGGCATAAACGCCGTATTCCTCGTTTGTCAGCAGTGTGAACGTGACGCTGTTAGCCGACGCGTCGTAAGTTGATGCCACGAGGGTCGAGTCCCCGAACCAGTCCAGGGCCCAGACTTCAACTGTCGCGGGAACTGGCGTGTGCGTCAGTTCCTTGGTGTAGCTCCCTGCCCGCAGGGCACCGAAGTCGTCACTCTGTTGGCTTCCTCCCGCATTGATGGTATGGCCCTCGATAATCAGGTTGTTCTCGAGGCCGGAGATCCTGATGGACCCACCCCCAACGATTGCCATTCCGCCTGATGGATTGCCGATCTGCGCGCCCTCACTGGTGAATGCAGCAGTCACGTGATCATCAAGGTCTTGTGCACCGGGCGCACACTCGCCGTCGTAGAACACGGTGCCGTTGGCCGTGTCCGACCTCAGCAGCCTCTCCACGCCGTTGACGGCCTTTGTGAGCAGCTCTCCCGCAGACGTTATGAGCTTCTGGAAGCCCGTGGGCGTGTCCGTGTAGTCGTCCTTGTCGGCGGTCGTGACGTGGGCACCGCGTGCGTCGGTCCAGAAGTGCTGGTCGGTCGCCTCGGCGAGCGCCTTGGCCTCTCCCGCCGCCGTGGAGGCCGCGTCTGCTAGTGACGCCGCCGTGGTGGCGGTTCGCTGGGCGGCCTGCGCCGTACCGTCGGCCTCCTGCGCGGTGGCCTGTGCCTCGTCTGCCGTGCGTTGGGCGGCGCTCGCCACACCGTGGGCCGCGTCCGCCGCCCTGTCGTCGGTGGCGGGCGCGCTCGCGTTGCCCGTGACCGTGGCCCTGTGGTCTGCGATGCGCACGGTCACCTCGTCCCCAGCGTGGCACGCCATGTCTCGGGCGCAGGGCGTGGGCTCGGCGTTCTGACCTATCTGCACCCATGCGGTGCCGTCTGGGTCGACGCGCACGACGGTGCCGACCACCACGCAGTCGGCGGGTGCGGCGCCGCCGCGCATGGTGTCGATGAAGCCGCGCAGCTCGCCGGTCGTCATGTCGGACATCATATCCTCCTCACGGTCTCGTCAACGGTCGCGCCGCAGCCGCACGTGACGCGCTGGCTCACGACGCGCCAGTCGCCCGCCATGCCAGCCACGCGCACGCGGGCGCCTATGCCTATCTCGTCCGACCACTCGCGGGTGTAGTCGAGCGTGGGCGTGCCGTCGTCGTCGGCGCCCTCCTTGAGCTTTGAGCAGAGCATGGCGTCGGTGACCGTGGCGGGGGATGTCGGGCGCGGGCGCAGCGTGACCCGCCCCAGCCCGTCCGTTACCAGCTCCCACGTGTCGCCGAGCAGCGCCCAGGCGACCGAGAGCGCGCTGTCGGAGCCAGCCACCACGTTCTCGGGCAGCGTCGGGCGCTCGCCCTCGGCGATGGCCACGGGCGCGTCCAGCACGGAGCGCAGCAGCGCCGCCGCCATGGCCGCGCCGTCCGCTCCCGCCGGCGCGTACCAGCCCTCATCCACGGTCGCGTCCTCGGCGGGCGCCAGCACGGAGGCCAGCGTCACGGCCGAGGACACGCGCAGCCCGCCCGAGATCTCGGACGTGGAGGGCTCCACGCGCCCCGTCACGACCGGCACGCGGGCCAGCTCGCCACGGGCGCGGGCGTCCATCCAGAGGCGGGCGTAGGCGCCCACGGCGGGCGCGGGCGCGGACAGCGTGGCGTCGGCGGAGTCCACCGTCGGCGCGTCGCCGTCCACCGAGCGCGTCACGCCCGCCTCGCTCACGTGGCCGAGCCCGCCAGCGTCGGCCCACGACGTGGGGTCGACGCCGACG
>CADBLY010000118.1 GCA_902795725.1 uncultured Erysipelotrichaceae bacterium | reverse complement strand
ATTTTTGTCTGTTTTTTTACATACAATTCTTGGTTCTCTATCATTTCTAACACTTAATGATGCACCATATGATAAATTACTATTACTAAATATAATAATAGTTGTAGTAAAAAATAATATAATTAATAATAATTTTTTTATATATATTTTTTTCTCCATATATTTCTCCTTCTTTAAAAAAGTAAAATATCCCAAATATATTATACCAAATACGGCTAAAAAAGTCAATTTTTCCCCGTTTCTATGGATACTTACAAAATAAAAAATTACTCTAAGTATTTACAAAAATTACTTAGAGTAACATTTTTTATTAATTGTTATTTATTAAACTGATTGAGCTGACTTATTTACTTCTATATTCTCACTAGTTATATCTTCTATAGTATTTGTCTGCTCTGTATTAATTTTAATGTCTTGATAACGTCTTAAACCTGTTCCAGTAGGTATTAATTTACCTATTATAACGTTTTCTTTTAATCCCATTAAATTATCTACTTTACCTTTGATTGCAGCTTCTGTTAATACTTTAGTTGTTTCTTGGAATGATGCTGCAGAAAGGAAACTATCAGTAGCAAGAGACGCTTTAGTAATACCTAAAAGTACTCTCTTATATGTTGCAGGCTTTTTCTTTTCTGCTATCAATTCTTCATTTCTAGCTTCAACTTCAAGTAAATCTACTAAAGATGCTGTATAGAATTCTGAATCTCCTGGATCATCAATTCTAACTTTCTTAAGCATTTGTCGTGTTATTACTTCAATATGTTTATCATTTATATCAACACCTTGGTTTCTATATACTTTTTGAACTTCTGAAATAATATAAGTATAAACACCTTCAACACCTTTAATTGCAAGCAAATCATTTGGATTAATTGAACCTTCTGTAATAGGATCACCAGCTTTTACTTCATCACCATCTTTTACTTTTAGTTTTGAACCAAAGCTTATAACATATGTTTTGCTATTGTCTTTACTTGTAACGATTACTTCTTTTCTCTTCTTTTCATCATTTATTTTAACTTTACCATCAATTTCAGTAATAATTGCTAAACCTTTAGGATTTCTAGCTTCAAATAATTCTTCAACTCTAGGAAGACCTTGTGTAATATCTCCTCCAGCTACACCACCAGTATGGAATGTTCTCATTGTAAGCTGTGTTCCTGGCTCACCAATTGATTGAGCAGCTATAATACCTACAGATTCTCCTTCATTTACTCTTTCTCTTGTTGCTAAGCCCATACCATAACATTTAGAACATGCACCATGTCTTGATCTACATTCTAATATTGAACGAACTTTTACTTTTGTAAATCCAGCTTTTACGATTTCCTTTGCTATATTATCATTTATCATAGTATTAGAATCAACAATAACTTTCTTTGTTTTTGGATCTACAATATTTTCTAATGGATATCTACCAACTAATCTTTCTTCTAATGGTTCAATTACTTGGTTTCCATCTTTAATGTCTTCAACTTCAATTCCTCTTGTTGTACCACAATCAGATTCTCTAATAATTATATCTTGAGATACATCAACTAATCTTCTTGTTAAATATCCAGAGTCTGCTGTACGAAGAGCTGTATCTGTTAAACCTTTTCTAGCACCGTGTGCTGAAATAAAGTATTCAAGTGAATCTAATCCTTCACGGAAACATGATTTAACTGGGATTTCAACTGCTTTACCAGAAGTATTTGCCATAAGTCCACGCATACCTGCAATTTGTCTTAACTGATTCATATTACCACGGGCTCCAGATTGTGCCATCATGTATATTGGATTCATTTCATCAAAATTATTTTTCATTGCTTCTGTAACATCATTTGTAGCTTTTTCCCAAATTTTAATAATAGCATTATATCTTTCTTCGTTTGTTATCATACCACGTTGATATTGTCTGAATATATTAGATACATCTTCATCTGCTTTTGCTAATATTTCTTTTTTTGCTTCAGGTACTTTTACATCATCAACTGAAACTGTAATAGCACCTTTTGTTGAGTATTTATATCCTGTTGCTTTAATATAATCTAGAACTTCAGCTGTTTTTGAAAGACCATGTACATTTATACAATTAGCAACAATTTTTCCTAAATTCTTTTTGATAACAGGGAAATCAATTTCCATATCAAATTCAGTTTCTGGATTTGATCTATCAACAAAACCTAAATCTTGTGGAATACCTTGATTATATATAAGTCTTCCAACTGTTGTTTCTATTGTTTTATGACGAATAGTTCCATCTTCATTTTCTCTAAATCTTCTAACTTTAATTTTTGAATGAAGTCCAACATCTCCATTTTGATATGCCAAAAGTGCTTCATCTTCATCTTTAAAGTATAGTCCTTCACCTTTTTCACCATCTATTTGTACAGTTAAATAATATGCACCTAAAATCATATCTTGTGTAGGAACAGTAACTGGTTTACCATCTTGAGGTTTAAGCAAATTATTTGTAGATAACATTAAATATCTTGCTTCTGAAATTGCTTCTGGTGTAAGTGGTACGTGAACAGCCATCTGGTCACCATCAAAGTCAGCATTAAATGCTGTACAAACAAGTGGATGAAGTTTAATTGCTCTACCTTCAACCAAAATTGGTTGGAAAGCTTGGATACCAAGTCTATGAAGTGTAGGAGCACGGTTTAACATTACAGGATGATCTTTTATAACATCTTCTAATATATCCCATACTTCTGGTCTTAATCTTTCTACCATTCTTTTTGCATTTTTAATATTATGTGCAATTCCTCTTGCAACTAGTTCTTTCATAACAAATGGTTTAAATAATTCAACAGCCATTTCTTTTGGAAGTCCACATTGATATATTTTAAGTTCTGGACCTACAACTATAACTGAACGTCCAGAATAGTCAACTCTTTTTCCTAGTAAGTTTTGACGGAATCTACCTTGCTTTCCTTTAAGCATATCTGAAAGTGATTTTAATGGTCTATTTCCAGCTCCTGTAACTGGTCTTCCACGTCTTCCATTATCTATTAATGCATCTACAGATTCTTGAAGCATTCTTTTTTCATTTCTTACTATAATTTCTGGTGCTCCAAGTTCTAATAATCTTTTTAATCTGTTATTTCTGTTTATAACTCTTCTATATAAGTCATTTAAATCTGATGT
>CADBLY010000117.1 GCA_902795725.1 uncultured Erysipelotrichaceae bacterium | reverse complement strand
CACAGAAGTTAAGCTCTTTAACGGCGAAGATAGTTTACGCGAAAATAGCAAGTTGCCAATTTTTTTTGCGTTTAAAACCCTTGAAATCGTCAGAAATCAAGGGTTGCTTTTTTTGTTATTATAATTTTTAATAATGAATATATATTAATTGTTAGAATGTAGAGTAAATTCTAAATGTCTTGTTAAATATAACAAACATTGATATAATTGTTATGTAAAGGTAGGTAGTTTATGATAGATAAAGAAAAATATTTAAAATATGCTAATGAGACATTTAAAGGTAAGAGTTTAGAATTAGTATTAAATCAAATAGAATTGTTTTATAAATGGAAACAAGTACCAAAAAAACATTATAAAAATGGAGAGGATGTAATTTTAAAAAAACATAGTTTCATCTCCATTTCTGACTTAATATTCTAACATATGATTAAATATATATCATATTTAGGGGGTCACCATGTATTATAAAAAATAATGAGATTCACATCACCATGTTGCAATTTCATTAAATATATGATATTATGAATGTGTCAAGGGAAACTTGAATATAATAAAAAAGGAGAATACTTAACATTCGGAAGTTGAGTACTCACCATTTATATGGGTTGCACTTAATCTACTGAAAGTAAATTGAGTGCTTTTCTTTTACAAAGTTTACTATATTACCAACGTAAAAAGTAAGGCTATTAGTAAAAAGATAATTAGAATAAGAGATGAGATTAACAAATCTTGTCTTTTCATATTATCAGCCTCCCTTCATTAGAAGATTGGCAAGCACTCAACTGTAAGCATTCTCATTAACATTATAGCAAATCCGTGATTTATATTCAATATAATTCACATAAAAATATACTGTTTGTGAAATTTTCACTGATATATAAATGTGGATATTTATATGTCACAATTTGTACAAAAATCTATTAAAATAAAATATATAATATAACTATTTAAATATAGATAATGATTTTGTTTCTTTCGGATTTCTTTTATGATAATACTTATTTATCTTTTCAATAGTAGTTTCTATCTTAATTAAATTTTTAACGATTAAATCACTATCTTTTACAGCAATCATTCTATTGTTTAAACTCATTTTATATGTAGAGGGATTCACACCTATTACATTTTTAAATGTTTCAGTATAGTATTCTTGTGAGGTAAAACCATTATCTAAAGCAATTTTTAATATACTATTATTGTTATTATCTTGCAAAGAATTAATGCTCTTTAGTATTCTTTTATAATTAATATAATTTATAATTGAAATATTTAATTCTTTTTTAAATAACTTCATTATATAGTAACGATTGAAATGAAACTCATTAACTAATTCATCAATTGTTACTTTTTTATTAATGTTTTTATTGATATATTCTAGTATATCACAAATTAAATCATTAGAATACATAGGCCACCTCTGTATATATTATACATCATTTTTATAAAAAAGCCACTATTGTTTAAATAAATGCATAAAAAATTTGTATAAAATGTTAGTGAGGAGGGAGAATATGTATTATTCAAGATGGGCAGATATTGAAGAAATAAAAGAAAATTGTACTGTCCTAAACAAAAATAGTCAAAATGACAAAGCTGGTATTCCAGTATTATATGATAAGGATAAAGTTTATACTTTAGATCCTAGTTATCATACTTTAGTTATCGGAAGTGAAGGAAGTGGAAAAACCCAAGCTGCGATACTACCTTTAATTAAGATGGCTAAAAATGCAAATAATTCAATGGTTATTAATGATGTTAGGGGAGATTTGTATAAAACTACTAAAGAACAGTTAGTAAATAATGGGTATAAAGTAATTTGTGTTAATTATCAAGATCCAAGTTTAGGTAATGGTTTTAATCCACTTGATATTCCTTTTAAACTTTATCAAGATAATAATGATAAAGCTTTACAAATGGTAGAAGAAGTAGGATATTACTTACTTAATTATGGTAAGATAGAAGGAGATCCTTTTTGGGAAAATACAGCTATAGATTACTTCACAGGCCTAGCATTATATTTGTTTGAACAAGGTGATGAAAATAATATTAGTATAAGTAGTATTTATAATTTATCAAATGAAATTAATCAAGATAGAAAAGAGTTTGTTAGTAAATTAGATAAAAAATCTAACATCTATGCTTATTTAACAGCTACGCTACTCGCACCACCAGAAACATATGGTAGTATCTTATCAGTATTTCATCAAAAAATACGTAAATATATTGTTGGAAACAATCTAAAAAAGATGCTAGATAAAAGTGATTACAATATGATGGATGTTATAAGTGACAAAGTAGCTGTCTTTATTATAAGTAGTACTAATAATTATAGTGATCATTTAGTACCACTTATCTTTAATCAAGTATATAGTATTAAAGAGACATATTCTGATAGTAAACAAGCTATTAATATGATTATTGATGATTTTGATTTTTTAATACCTATGAGAAACTTTGTTAAGACATTAAATTATGCAAGAAGTATTAATGTTAATTATACAGTAACTGTTAAAACATTTACTAACTTAATAAATGCTTATGGTAAAGAAACTTTTGAAATGATGAAGGTATGTTTTTCAAATTTAATTTACTTAATCTCTAATGATGTAGATACATTAAAACAAATTAGTGATTACTGTGGAAATCAAGGAAAAGATAGAAAACTAATCAGTATAGATGAATTAAAAAGATTAAAAAACTTTGAAGCAATCATTTTAGTTGTAAGATGTATGCCATATCGTGTTAATCTAATTCCGGATTATAAAGTTGAGTGGGAATAATAGTTATTTAAAGGGGGAATAAGAAATGAGAAAGAAAATAATATTAATATATAAACAATTATTAATTGAATTAAAAAAGATTCAATTAAACAATTACTTGTCTAAACAAACTGAGAAACAATTTGAACCTGTAGTTGTAGGTGCACCAAAGGTAAAAAAACTAGGTGTTTGGAAGAAATTATAATAATATGAGGGGGTTAATCTTATGAGTTGTAAATATTATTCGTGGAATGGTATAGGAATTTTTGGAGATTATTATTGTGATAAAGAAAAATGCAAAGTAAGTGATGATTATTATCAAAAGTATTGTAAAGGATATAACTATAATAATTGTCCGAATTTTAAAAAGAATAATGATAGTGGTTGTTTTTTAACTACTATTGTATGCAATATTCTAAAAAAAGAAGATAATGATATTGTTTTGGATAAAATGAGAATGTTTAGAGATAATGTATTGCAAAAAGATATACATTATATGGATATTTTAAAAGATTATGATAATATTGGACCAGTTATTGCGCAATGTATGATTCTAGATAAAGATAAAATGAAACTTGCTGAAGGTTTATATCCAAT
>CADBLY010000116.1 GCA_902795725.1 uncultured Erysipelotrichaceae bacterium | reverse complement strand
TTTTTGTTAATTTATTATGTATTATGTGATACAATGAGATAGGTGATTATATGAAAACAATTGTTATATCTGATATACACGGTGATATCGATGCATTAGATAAAATTATTTATAAAATGGATAAACAAGATATTGATAAGCTAATAGTATTAGGAGATTTTTGTAGTTATGATGGTAGTTCAGATAATATTGTGAAGAGAATTAATACTATTAAGAAAAAAATGATATGTGTAAAAGGTAATTGTGATACTGATAAATTTATTAATGATGTAGGTATTGATTTTGCTTTATATCGCAATATAAGATTTGGAGAATACAATATTACTATTACACATGGTCATGTATATAATGATTATTTTTTGCCGCCTAATTGTAGTAATAATTTATTTATGGGCCATACGCATAGAAAATGCTTAATAAAAGATGATCGTGTTGTTGCTAATCCTGGTTCTGTTGCTAAACCTAGAGATGGTGTAAAAAGTTATATATTTATTGAAGATGATACTGTTTTTTTAAAGGATATGGATGATAATGTTATTGATTCTTGTAATTTAGTTCATTAAATAGTATAATAGTTTTGGAGGGATGTATATGAATGGAAAAAGTGAAACTTCTGTTAATGAAAATGTTATTTTAATTAATGTAAAAACACTTATAGTTTTGTCTTGTACGTTAGTAATATTGTCTTTAATATCAATATCTATATCTTTGATTACTCTATATAAAGTTAATCATAAGGAAACTAATTCAGTAGTGAATGAGGAAAAAACGGATTATGATGTAAGTATGTTTGAAAGTATTAATACAGATAAGTTTGTAAAACTATTTAAGGGTAATAAGAAATCTTTAATATATTTAGGTAGATCTACTTGTGGTTATTGTGTGAAATTTTTACCTACTTTACAAGAAGCTCAAAAAGAGTATGGCTATAAAACTTATTATTTAGATATTACTACTGTTGATAATGCTGGTGTGGAAGAAATTCAAGGTTTGGATAGTTTTCTAAAAGATAATTATGGTTATACACCAATGGTATTAGTAGTTAAAGATGGCAAGATATTAAATGAAGAAGTTGATAACTATGATGGAGTTGGATATACTGAATATGAGACATATTCGAAGTTTTTAAAGAAACTAGGATATAAATAATAAAAAAACTACCTTTTTCTTATTTTAGGTAGTTTTATTTTCATAGATGGAAAGGCTTTTATTAATCTTCGACTTAATAGGCCTTTTTTTGATACTGTTTCTTTTACTTTTTTAGTTATTTGTTCAGTTGAATCGATACGTATATTTTTGGATATATTTTTGAGATTAAAAATAACATCAAAGGAGATAAATATATCTATTAATAGAATAAGTATTAATAATAAACTAGCAATTATTAATATAGAATATGGAATAATATTTAGGAAGAATAATACTATTGGTTGTCCAACATATATTACTCCTAAGCCACCTAGACCGAAGGGAATAGTTGTTTCTAAACAAATTCTTCCATTTAGATTAAATTTATATGATGAATAGTCCCACCATCTATTTTTAAAAATTAATTCCATTATTAAACTGGTAAAGTATTCTAAAGTTGCACACAATACACTTGTTAATACGAAAAGGGCAATAGGATGGTTATTATATTTTGATAAAAAAATAATAATTAGTAGAGATCCTGCACCATAGATGGGGCATATTGGACCTATTAAGAAACCTCTATTAATTAGTTTTCCACGTCTAAAGTATTCAAAAAGACAATCTATAATCCATCCTATAAAAGAATAAATGATAAATATAAAAAAATAATATACTAACTTCTGCATAAATACTCCTTGTTAATATTTTAACAAATTTAGAAAAAAATGCAATATTATTATTTTAAATATAAAAGAGAAAATATTATAATTGAGTTTATTAATTGTTATAGGGTTGCACTTCAAATTTATATTAACATAAAATTTGTTTTGATTTTGTTCTTTGAATGTGATATAATTGATTAAGAATATGAGGAGGTAATTATGAATACATCAATAGTTGAATTTGTTAAGAATATTGTTGATATTTTATTAGTTTGGTTAGTTTTATATTATATACTAAAGAGTTTAAGTAAGAATGTTAAAATGGCATTGCTTTTTAAAGGAATAATTTTTATTATTGTTTTAAAGATTATTAGTAGTGTTTTTAATTTAGTAACAATAGAATATTTGCTTGATTATGTTATTGAGTGGGGAGTTTTAGCCATTATTATTATTTTCCAACCGGAAATTCGTAATGTATTAGAACAGTTGGGTAGAAGTCAATTACTTGGAAGACATAAAACTTTATCTGTAGATGAAAGAGAAAGATTAGTGTTTGAAATCGTAAGCGCAATTGATACTTTAAGAAAAAGTAGAATTGGGGCCTTAATTGTAATTGAAAGGGATAATAGTTTAAATGATTATATTTCAAAAGCACAACCTATTTATGCTGCTATATCATCTAAATTATTACAATCTATCTTTTTTCCTAATAATCCATTGCATGATGGTGGTGTTATTATTCAAGGAGATCAAATTACGTGTGCAAGAGCGGTTTTTCCAACTAGTGATAATGTTAAGGTTAGTAAACGTTTAGGAACACGTCATAGAGCTGCTTTAGGTATTACAGAAACTACTGATTGTATTTCATTGGTAGTATCAGAAGAAACGGGGCGTTTATCTATTGCTTTAAATGGAGAGTTACGTTATAACTTGACTATTGATGAAGTTAAAGTGACTTTACTTGAAGAATTAAGTCCTAATAAAATAAGTGTTGTAGAGGGGGATGATTCAAGTGAAAATAATTAATGGTATTATTAGAATTATTGATAAGTTAATTATTCTTCCTATAACTAAAATTATTATTAAACTTACTGGGAAAAGGGATTCTAGTGGTAAAAAGTTTGAAGCTTTGCTTACTAAGCCACCAGTTTTACTATTTATTTCTTTATTTTTAGCGATTGCTATTTTTGTTCTGGTTGATCAGAAAATGCTTAGATTTTCTGATAGTAGTGCTGAAGTATTTAAAAATCAACAAGTCCAAGCAATTTATAATGAAGAAGCATATGTAGTTGAAGGATTACCTGAGACAGTAGATATTACTTTGATAGGTAATAAGGCTGATTTATATATTGCTAAACAGTCTGCTGAACATGCAGTTACGGTAGATTTAAGTGGTTTAAAACCAGGTACACACAAAGTAAATATTGAATATACTAAAGGTATTAATGGTATTGAATATAGTGTTAATCCATCTGTTGCAACTGTAATTATATATGATAAGGTTTCTACAACACATAAATTAGATTATGATGTTATTAACGAAAATAAGATGGATAAAAAATATGTGGTTGATAATGTTAAATTAAGTAATAATGAAGTAACTATTAGGGGAGCTCAATATAAATTAGATGAAGTAACGAGTGTGAAAGCTTTAATAGATGCTTCAAAATTGGATACTAGTGAGTTAGGAACACAAAATGTTAATGATGTTATATTAAAAGCTTATGATAAAGATGGTAATGTTGTAGATGTTGAGTTTGTTCCTGAAAGTGTTAGTGCTGAAGTTACTATTGCTTCTCCTAGCAAGGATTTAACTTTGAATTTTAGCCCTAAGGGGAATTTACCATTTGGTAAGGCTATAAGTTCTTATTCATTTAGTGAAAATAAGGTTACAGCATATGGTTCTAATGATATTTTAAAAGATTTAGAAGGTATTGATATTGATGTTAATCTTTCAAAGATTACATCTGATACTACTTTGGATCTTACAATACCAAAACCTTCTGGAATAAGATCATTAAGTTTAAGTACTGTTAAATTGAATTTGAAAATTACAGATATTGATTCAGAACCTTCAAAATATAGTGTTTCTTTAACTGGTATAAATGTTGGTAGCGGATTGGTTGCTCAACCAGTAGATGAAGATAATTCTGTTATTGAAGTAGAAGTTAATGGAACGAAGGAAGTTTTAGATACAATTAAAGCTGAAGATATAACAGCTTATGTTGATTTAAAAGGAAAAGGCGAGGGAACGTATGAATTAGATGTGAAGGTAAGTGGTAAAAATCCATTAGCTATATATGAAGCTAAAAAGAAGAAAGCATCTATAAAAGTTAGTAAAGCAAGATAAAAAAATATCAATCGTTAGATTGA
>CADBLY010000115.1 GCA_902795725.1 uncultured Erysipelotrichaceae bacterium | reverse complement strand
GTTATCAATGTCTATAAGAGTGCTATTCAATCATCATAAAGTTAGATGGAAACATCTAGCTTTTTTCTTATTTATATGATAGAATATGTATCGAAAGGAAAGGGATTAGATGGCAAGAGATATTTTTATTGGAGGAGCATGGCCTTATGCTAATTATTATTTGCACGTAGGTCATCTAGCAGCTTTACTTCCAGGAGATATATTAGCTAAATACTATCGTGGTTGTGGTGATAATGTTATATATGTTTCTGGTTCTGATTGTCATGGGACACCAATTACAGAAAGAGCCCGTAAAGATTCAACCACACCTTTTGAAATAGCTAATCATTATCACAATGAATTTGTGAAATCTTTTGAAAAAGCAGGCTTTGAATATGATGAATATTCAGCTACTATGTTTGATCATCATAAAGATTATGTAATGCAACAGTTTAAACGTATGATTGATAATGGTTATATTTATGAAAAAGAAGAAAAACAAGATTATTGTGAAAAGTGTAATAAATTTTTATCTGATAGAGAGATAACTGGTACTTGTCCACATTGTGGTGGAACTAGTACAGGAGAACAATGTGATTCTTGTGGTGATTCTTTAGATTGTAGTGAAGTACTAGATAAACATTGTAAAGCATGTGGTTCTACTACTATTATGAAAAATAACAAACACTTATATTTTAAACTTCCAGTTTTTAAAGAAGTACTGCAAAAACTTATTGATGATAATAAGAATAGATGGCGTAAGAATGCTTTAGGTGAAGCTCAAAAGTATATTGACATGGGACTTGTTGAAAGAGCAGCTACCCGTCAGTTAGATTGGGGTATTAAAGTACCAGTTAAAGGTTATGAAGATAAAAGAATATATGTGTGGATCGAAGCTGTATTAGGATATTTATCAGTAGGAGAAAGTGTAGCTAAAAAACGCGGTATTGATTTTGATAAGTTCATGAACAAGGATAATTCCAATTTAAGAACATATTATGTTCATGGAAAGGATAACATTCCGTTTCATACAACTATTTATCCTGCACTAATTAAAGCTATAGGTAATGATTATCGTATGCCTGATTACATTGTATCTTCAGCTTATGTTAATTTAAATCAAGAAAAAATGAGTAAGTCTAAAGGTAATTTAATTACTGTTAATGAACTATTAGATATGTTTGATAAAGACACTGTAAGATTTTATTTTACATTTAAAGGTCCAGAGACCAATGATATGAATTGTTCAATATTAGACATTGTAGGGGTTCATAATAAATTCTTGGTTGGTATGTTAGGTAATTTTGTCAATCGTAATTTATCATTCATTAATAAAAAGTTTGATGGTATAATTAGTGAAGGAAATATTGATCAGGAGATAAAAAAATTAACGGTTGATACTTATAAAACAGTAGGGGAATATTTTGAAAAAGCTGAGTTTAGAAATGCTGCTAATGCAATTATTGAATATATATCAAGCGCTAATAAGTATTACGATAATAAAGAACCTTGGAATCAAGTAAAAGAAGATATTAATGCTTTTAACGATACAACTTATACTTGTATATATATGATTGCTAATATCGCTAATTTAATCGCTCCAATATGTCCGGATGCATCGTTAAAGATAAAAAATATGTTAAATCTATCACCATTTAAATGGCAAGAAGAAATGATTAGTGGTTCTATTAAAATTAATAATTTAGATATGTTGTATCAAAGATTAGATGAAAAGGAATATGATGAATGATTATTGATATAACACGTCTTAATAGTAATATTGTTGATAGTATAGATATTAATATTGATTATTCTTTTAATAAAGAAGAACTAGAAAATACAGAATTAATAGATTTAAACTGTCATGTTGAAGGAGATATTACAAAAAATAGTCTTAATAATCTATGTCTTAATATTAGAATAGATGGGTTAATGATTCTTCCTTGTGCGATTACTTTAGAACCAACTGAATATCATTTTTGTGTAGATATTAATGATGATATAGATAATCTAACCGAAAATAGTAAAAAATACACAAATACTATTGATATTTTTCCAATAATATGGGAAAATATATTAATGGAAATTCCCATGCGTGTAGTAAATGAAAAAGCAAAGAATGTCTCATTAGAAGGAGATGGCTGGAAATTTATTACAGAAGCAGAAGATAGTACTAGTTCACCATTTGATGAACTAAAAGATTTATTATAAGAATAGTGAGGTGAGTATATGGCAGTACCATTTAGAAAAGTTAGTAAAACTAGAGGTAGAAAAAGAAGAACTCATTATAAAATAAGTGAGAACCAAACTACTAAGTGTCCAAAGTGTGGTGAAGAAATTAGACCACATAGAGTATGTCCATCTTGTGGATATTATAAGGATAAAGAAGTTATTAAAACAGTAGAAGAAGATAATGAATAATCTTCTTTTTTTATACAATAGGATTTTCTACATCTGATACCGTTTCTTTACCTGAATTTAATATTACATATAAAGTAACTATTGATGCAATAGAAACAAGAATGGAAGAGAATATTTGTAATTTATATGGCTTTAAATCTTCACCTTCCACTTTAGATATTTTATATAGTTCAAAATTTACATAAAGAAAAGTTAATGTAATTAACAGAATAACTATTCTATTTATCTTTGTTATTTTTAAAGTTGTTTTAGGCATAAAAATTGTCTTTTTATTTTGTAATTCTAATTTTTGATTATATGTTAGAATAATCGATACAACAGTTGTAAGTAGAGATATTGTTATTGCTATTAATTGTATATCAATAGTTTTCTCTTCCGTCATATATACACCTATAAAAAGTATATGATAAATTTTCATTTTAATCATTTCGTGGTATAATTATTATTATGGGAAGGAAAATACTATGAAACAAGATAATATACGTAATTTTTCTATTATTGCTCATATCGATCATGGGAAAAGTACAATAGCTGATAGAATTTTAGAATTAACAGGTGCGATTACTAAAAGAGAATCGAAAGATCAATTGCTTGATAGTATGGATATTGAAAGAGAACGTGGTATCACTATTAAATTGAATGCTGTTCAACTAAAATATACTTTTAATAGTGAAGAATATGTTCTTCACTTAATTGATACACCAGGACATGTCGACTTTTCATATGAAGTATCTAGATCTTTAGCAGCCTGTGAAGGAGCTATCTTAGTAGTTGATGCAGCTCAAGGTATAGAAGCTCAGACTTTAGCTAATTTGTATTTAGCCTTAGATAATAATTTAACCATTATACCAGTAATTAACAAAATAGATTTACCTAATGCTGATACTGATAAAGTAACTAAAGAGTTAGAAACACTAGGTTTTGATAAAAATGAAATTATAATGTGTAGTGCGAAAACAGGAATTGGTATTAAAGAATTAGTTGAAGCAATTATAACTAAAATTCCTGCCCCAAAAAGCAACACTAATAAATTACAAGCATTAATCTTTGATAGTTATTATGATGCATACAGAGGTGTAGTCGCACTTATTCGTATTATAAATGGTAAAGTTAAGATAGGCGACAAAATAAAAATGCTAGCTACTAATAGTGAATATGAAGTAGTTGAACTAGGGATTAATGATCCACATACCAAAAAAAAGCAAGAATTAAATACCGGAGAAGTAGGGTACTTATGTGCAAGTATTAAAAGTACACAAGATATTAAAGTAGGAGATACAATCACCCTTTTAAATGATCCTTGTCTATCTCCACTACCAGGTTATAAACCAATGAAACCTATGGTGTTTTGTGGAATATATCCTATAGAATCTAGCAAGTATCCCGCACTAAGAGAAGCTTTAGAAAAATTAAAACTAAATGATGCTTCCTTAGAATTCGCACCAGAAACATCTGCATCTTTAGGATTTGGATTTAGATGTGGTTTTCTTGGACTTTTACACATGGAAATAATTGAAGAAAGAATAGAAAGAGAATTTGGTATTGAATTAATTGCTACCAGTCCATCTGTAATATATAAAGTTCTTCTAACTAATAATAGTAGTATAGAAATTGATAGTCCAGTTAAAATGCCAGATAGACAAAAAATATCATCGATTGCAGAACCATATATAAAAACTAATATTTTTGTCCCTAAAGATTATATAGGTTCTGTCATGAAACTTTGTCAAGATAAACGTGGTAATTATGTTTCACTAGAATATATTGATACTACTCGCGTTAATATTCATTATGAAATTCCATTGTCAGAAATAGTATATGATTTTTTTGATAAGTTAAAAAGTTATACAAAAGGATATGCTTCTTTTGATTATGATTTAATAGGATATAAAGAGAGTAATCTTGTCAAAATGGATATATTACTTAACGGAGAAATTGTTGATGCTTTAAGTTTAATTGTCCACAAAGATTTTGCCTATAATCGTGGTAAAGCCATTGTGGAAAATTTAAAAAAACTAATTCCACGTCAACAATTTGAAATTCCTATTCAAGCTGTAATAGGAGCCAAAGTTATCGCTCGTTCTGATATTAAAGCTGTAAGAAAAAATGTTTTAGCAAAGTGCTACGGCGGTGATATATCAAGAAAAAGAAAATTGCTAGAAAAACAAAAAGAAGGAAAAAAACGTATGAAAACAGTTGGAAGTGTTGAAGTACCACAAGAAGCTTTCCTATCGGTTTTAAGCATGGAGGATATTAATAATGAATGATCAAATCATAGAAGAAGTAACATACTATGTTTCTAATTTAAATATAACTAAGAAAGATGTAGCTTGTCATTTTAAAAAATCTATTAGTTCAATAAAAAAAGATTTTGCTAAATTTCGACAATATGTTGAAAATTGTTTAGAAAATAATATACAATGTGATTATATTGATTTATATTATAAGGAACAACAAGTATCATCATTAAATGAAATAACAGGTAGGAAAAAAGGTAGCTTATCAACCAATAGTGGAAGATTAAAATTATATACTACTACCCAGATTTTAGAAATATGTAAATATATTATCAAAAATCAAGCTACTTTAGAAACAGCTAGTGAACGATTTCATATTCCGTCTTCAACCCTTTATGAAAATATAGAATCTTTAAAGACAGATGAAAATGAAGAAATTAGAAATATATATATTCAAATAAAAAATATATATGATGCTAATAAACATAATATATATTTAAATGGTAATCATAAATGACATCTATATATATTCATATTCCTTTTTGTAAAAAAATTTGTAATTATTGTGATTTTTGCAAGTTTTATTACAATAAAGATTTAATAGATAAGTATTTAAATAGTTTAGAAAAAGAAGTGAAAAGTAGATATAAAAAAGAATTAGTAGATACCATATACATTGGTGGTGGAACACCTTCTTGTTTAGATTTTGAACAACAAGGTAAATTATTTACTATTATTAATGAACTTAAAAAAAATAGTAATATAGAATTTACTTTTGAATGTAATATTGAAGATATTAATGATAAATTATTAAAATATTTAAAAAATAAAGGAGTAACTAGATTAAGTATTGGACTTCAAACCTTTAATAAAAGATTGTTAAAAATACTAGGAAGAAATTATACTGATAATGCCATAGAAAAAATAGAATCAGCGAATCGTTATTTTAGTGTTAATATTGATCTTATATATGCTATTCCAGGTCAAACATTAAAAGACTTAGAAAAAGATTTAGATACCTTAATAAATTTAGATGTCGATCATATATCAGCATATTCGCTAATAATTGAACCACATACTAAATTATATATTGATAATATATCAAATATTTCTGATGAATTAGATTATCAAATGTATCAATTAATTAATGATAAACTAAAAGAATATAATCATTATGAAATAAGTAATTATGCCAAAAAAGGAAAAGAATCAAAACACAATTTAACATATTGGAATAATGATTCATATTATGGTTTTGGTCTTTCTAGTAGTGGTTATATAGATGATATAAGGTATGACAATACTAAAAGCATAAATAAATATTTAATTGATCAGTATATATTAAATGAACATAGACTAAGTATAAATGAACAAATAGAAAATGAATTTATATTAGGATTAAGAAAAATAGAAGGAATAAATAAAAAGAAGTTTTATGACAAGTACCATCTTAACATAAATAAAATACCTGTTGTAAAAAAACTATTAGAAGATAAAAAGTTGGTTGAAAGTGATGATAATATATATATACCTTGTCACTTAATATACACTTCAAATGATATTTTAGTGAAATTTTTAGGTATAAATTATAAAAATATAGTATAATAGGAGTGAATTATGTTAAACAAAAAGATAGAAAAAAAGAATATAATAATGTGCAATATAGTGAGATATACCAAAATGAGTGATATTGATCCAGCCGATATTATAATATCAAATGATGAAGGTTCTTTTGTTATTGATTTAGAAGATGCTTTTTGCATCAATGCAGGTGAATACTTTATTAAATCATCATTAGTAAATAGTTATAGAGTATTAAAAAGAATACTATCTAATCAAGAACGTGATAACTATTTTAGAACATATATTGTCAATATGACTGATTTAGAACGAATGATTAAATCTGGAAAAGATTTATCAGGATTAGAATTTATTCTAATTGAAAGTATCAAAAAATTTGATGATAAAATTGCATCAGAATATGGTATTGATGTAACAAACCAATCTACAATAACACTCAAACAACTAAATAAATTAAGTAATAAATACACAAAAGTACATGATGGAATGAATTATATTGTAAAAAGAAGTTTACAATCCAAAACAAATAAGAGGTGATTTGATGAAATACTTAAATGATACATTTAATAAAGCAAAGAAATATTTTAGAATAATTTCCAAAAAACTAAGACATTATGCTCAAACTAATATTATGGTAATTGTATTTATTATCACTAATTTGATAAATACTATTATTATTAGAGGTCTTACAGTAGGAAACTATTTATCCTTAAAACCTGTTTTAGCAGATATTTCAGTATTATTATTTATATCAGCATTTGTTTATTTCATAAAACCAAAAAAACAAATAATATATTTATTTATATGGTCAGTTATAATTACTACTATGTGTATTATTAATACCATATATTATAGTAATTATATTTCCTTTGCATCATTTTCTCTGTTAGCTACATTATCAGAATTACAAGGATATACCGATGCTGTAACCACACTTTTAGAATTTAAATTCTTTATCTATTTGTGGCAATTATTCTCTTTGCTATTTGTTTATCGTCAATTAAAGAAAAGAAACTATTTTAATCGAGTAAGTAAAATAGAAAAAGCTAAAAATAGATGTTTAAACACCCTTGTAATTGCTTTAATAACCACTGGATTTTTTGTTTCACAATTAAAATCAGTTGATGTTAGTAGACTTAATAAACAGTGGAATAGAGCATCCATAGTAATGGAATTTGGTATTAATGTTTATCAAATTAATGATTTAATAAGTTGTGTTAGAACGAAAGTTAATACTATGTTTGGTTATGATGAAGCAGCTAAATTATTTAGAGAATACTATGCTAAAGTAGAAGAACCAAAAGAAAATGCTTATACAGATATTTTTAAAGGTAAAAATGTTATTGTTATACATGGAGAGTCTTTGCAAGGCTTTACTATGAATCTAAAATTCAACGATAAAGAACTAACGCCTAACTTAAATAAAATGGCTAATGAAGGAATATATTTTTCTAACTTTTATGCGGAAGAAAGTGTCGGAAATAGTAGTGATAGTGAATTCACACTAGCATCATCTCTAATGCCTTCATCAAGCGGAACAGTATTTGTTAATTATTTTGATCGTAACTATGTTACTATCCAAAAATTATTAAAAGAAAAAGGATATTATACCTTTAGTATGCATGGTAACAATGGTAGTAGTTGGAATCGAAATGTTATGCATCCATCTTTAGGATATGATAGATTTTATAGTCAAAAGGATTACAAAATAGATGAAGTAATTGGACTTGGTTTAAGTGATAAATCATTCTTTAGACAATCTGTTGAAAAAATCAAAAAAATAAATCAAAAACATGAAAAATTTTATGGTTCTTTAATCATGCTTACTAATCATACTCCATTTGATGGCTTAGCTAATGATAAATCCTATAGTGTTAATATTAATATTGATTGTGAAGAAGCAAGTAAAATAGAACAAGATACAAGTGAAGAAAATAAAACTAAAATAGTTCATAACGAAGATAATACATGTAGTGTTAAATATTTAGAAGACTCTAAAATGGGTAATTATCTAAAGGATGTTCACTATGCTGATGAAGCACTAGGAGAATTATTTGAAGAATTAAAAGAAGCAGATTTACTCGACGATACCGTTATTGTTTTATATGGTGATCATGATTCTAAATTAAAACAATCAGAATTTGAAAGACTATACTATAATGAAAATATTGATAAAGTATCAATAGATCCAGAAAAGAATATAAAAGAAATAAATGATTATACCTATGAATTAAATAGAAAAGTACCATTTATCATTTGGTCTAAAGATATTATTAATACTCGTTATGCTAAAAAAGTAGATCAAGCAATGGGTATGATTGATGTTATGCCTACACTAGGCAATATGTTTGGCGTTTATAATAAGTATGCCTTAGGACAAGATATATTTAGTACAGAGAATAATTCTGTAGTCTTTCCTGACGGTAATTGGTTAACCAATAAATTATATTATAATAGTTCAAAAGAAGAATACTTACAACTAACTAAAGATGCTGTAAGTATGGAAGATATTAGAAACTATTGTGACCATGCTGAACAAATAATAAAAGTATCAAATGGAATCATTACATATGATCTAATTAAACGTGTAAATGAAACAGATCAATTAATAGATAATTCAAGACAAGACCGATAATCTTGTCTTTTTTGCCCTATACTAAGCTTAAATTAAACAATTAATAATTTTGATAGTATTGACAATTGACAAGGCATATATGTATTATTATAATAATAGAGGTGTAGATATGAAGAACAAAGGCTTTACATTAATAGAATTATTAGCAGTAATTATCATACTGATTATAATTACGCTTATAGCTGTGCCAATTATTAAAAATATAATTAATACTGCAAGAGAAAATTCCTATAAAAAAAGTATAATATCATATGCTAAATCATTAGAAAATTATATAGCTATGGATAATATGAACAAAGTTAATGATAGTTTTATTCTTCTAAGCGAAACTAAGAACAAAATAGAATATAATGGAAATAATATAGAATGTAAATATGATACTACCACTAATGATAATTTAGAAACTTCAAATTTGATAGATGGGAAACTAGTTTTAAGATATTGTAAAATAATTGATAGTAATCATCATCAAATATCAAAATATCAGTATTCATATAGTTATGGTAAATTGACACGAGAAATAATATATGACTATAAAATAGGCGATATTATAACGATTAATAATGATACATATAGAGTGATAAAAAATAGTGAAACAGAAGAAGATTATGTAGTTGCCTTAAAAGATAAACAAATTGCTAGTGTACCATATTATAATAGTGAAACATGTGGATTTTTTAATGGTAGTTATCACTATGAAGGATGTGATATCCAATATGGTGATTCAAAAGTCAAAACCGAAGTAGATAAATGGGCAACCACAACTTTTAAAAATAATGAACTTAAAACTATAGACGGATATAGTGCAAGATTGTTAAGCATAAATGATCTTCAAAATCTGAATTTTGATACATCAAAACCTAATGCTGAATATATCTATGCATTAGAAGGAGCACCTGATTGGCTACAAACAACAGATGGTAATCATTCATATTGGCTTATGGATGTTCACGGTCATGGAGCTCATGCTCGCATTATGTCGCAGGGCTATGTAACTTGCTGTAATAAGTTTTTTAATACTTGGGGGTGTGGACCAGTTCGCCCTGTAATTAATATTTATAAATCTGCTATTAAACAAAGCTAACCCTAGCTTTGTTTTTACAATTTTTTTTAAATAATGTTTTTAAATAATGTTGCCAAAATTAAAAAAAAACGCTATAATACTAACTGTCATTAAGCAAATGATTAAGTATAGGTGGTAGTATGGTTCAAAAAATATTTAAAAGAGTAGAAAAAAAATATCTTATTAATAAAGAACAATATCAAGAAATATTAAAACAAATAAAAAAATATTTAAAAAAAGATAAATATTATAAAACAACTATATGTAATCTTTATTTTGATGATAATAATAATAATCTAATAATTAATTCTTTAGAAAAACCTATATACAAAGAAAAAATACGACTAAGAAGTTATGGAATACCTAAATTAAATGATGAAGTATTCTTCGAAATAAAAAAGAAATATTCTGGAATTGTCTATAAAAGAAGAGAAACTCTTACTTTAAAAAGTGCTTATGATTACTTAGATAATCATAAATATATAAATAAGCAGATAATGAAAGAAATAGATTATTGTTTTAAAAAATATAATTTAAAACCATCTCTTTATTTAGCGTATGATCGTTACTCTTACGCTGGGGTAGATAATCATTTTCGTTTAACCTTTGACTACAATATAAGAAGTCGAACAACTGATTTACGACTAGATAGTGGCGATTATGGTGAATATCTATTAGATAAAGATGAATATATTATGGAAGTAAAATGTATTAATGCTATGCCACTTTGGTTTTGTGATATATTATCTAAATTACAAATATATCCCATATCTTTCTCAAAATATGGTAAAATATATGAAAAACAAGTTTTGGAGGCGTGTTTATGAGCGTATTAAATAATATAACAAGTAATGGATCATTTAATGATCAATCAATTATTATAAGCGGATTAATAGCTATTGTTTTAGGTCTTGTAATCGCACTAATACATACTAAAACAACAAAACATACAAAGAATTTAACTATTACTCTCGCTATATTACCTTTGCTTGTTCAAATTGTAATAATGCTTGTTAATGGTAATTTAGGAACAAGTGTAGCTATACTAGGGGCATTTAGCCTTATTCGCTTTAGAAGTCTACCTGGTAATTCAAGGGAAATAGCAAGTGTTTTCTTTGCTATGGTAGTAGGTTTAGCGCTTGGAACGGGTTTTATCTATTTAGCGATACTTCTAACTTTTATTGTATGCCTTTTACTCATTATTCTATCGCATTCTAAACTAGGCGAAACCAATTCTCAAGATCGAATTCTAAAAATAATGTTAGCTGAAGATAATGATTACACTGAAGTGTTTAATGATATCTTTAAAAAATATACAACTAAAATAGAACTATTAAAAGTTAAGACTGTTAATATGGGTAGTATCTTTCAAATAGATTATTCACTCAAACTCAAAAAAGGAATTAATGAAAAAGAATTCATAGATGAATTAAGAGTAAAAAATGGTAATTTAAAAATAATATTATCTAAACAAACTACAGAAGAAGAATTATAAATCTTTGAAGATTAATTCTTCTTTTTCTTTTTATTTTGTTATATAATAGTTTTGGAAGTGATAATATGCCAGAATTACCAGAAGTGGAAACAGTTAGAAGAACTTTAAAATCTTTAGTATTAGGTAGAAAAATTAATAGTGTAGATATAAATTTTAATAATATAATTGAACATCCTACATCTTTAGAATTTAAAGAAAAAATAAAAGGACAAATTATTATAGATATTAAAAGAAAAGGTAAATGGTTAATGTTTGAGTTAGATGATTATTATATGTTAAGTCATCTAAGAATGGAAGGAAAGTACTTTTTAAAAAGTAATGAACCTATTTTAAAACATGAACATATTATCTTTAACCTTGATGATCATAAGACACTAAGATATCACGATACTCGTAAATTTGGGAAAATACATTTAATTGAAAAAGACAAAGTATATAAAACAAAACCCTTAAATGAATTAGGATTAGAACCATGGGATAAAAATTTAACAAGCTTCTATTTAAAAGAAAAATATAAAAACAAGAAATTACCTATAAAAACTCTATTACTTGATCAATCTATAATTACCGGTATAGGTAATATCTATGCCGATGAAATACTATTTTTAAGTCATATTAATCCTTTAAAAAAAGGTTGTAATTTATGCGATAGTGAATTAAATGATATTATTAAACACACTAAGGATATATTAAACCAGGCAATTAAAATGGGTGGCACAACCATTAGAAGTTATGAATCAAGCGAAGGAGTACACGGAAGATTTCAAAATAATTTACTCGTTCATAATCATGAAAAAGAAAAATGTCCAAGTTGTGGTGAAATAATAGTTAAAATTAAAGTAAATGGACGTGGAACATACTATTGTCCAAAGTGCCAAAAATAAACATATGTTCACAAATAGTAAAATTATTTAAAATTAAAAAATATAAAAAACGGATTTTCATGAAATTTGTTTTTTTTGTTTTTTTTAAAAATTCACTCTTTGTGCACAAAAACACTGTATTTCGTTGAAATATAAAGGAAAACTACAAAAAAACGTAAAAATTCAGTGATAAAAAAACTTAAAAAAAATAAAAAAACAAAAAAATCAATTTCTAAAAAAAGTGAAAATAAAATGTAAAGTCAAAGGTAAAATAATTGCAAAAAATTAAAAAAATAGCAAAAAAGTATTGACAGCTATTTTAAATACATGCTACAATGATGTCGAACGTAGAGAGAAGAGGTATGAGTATGACAGATGTACAAGAAAAATTAATTACCGTTATTAAAAGAAACGGTAAAAAAGTAGATTTTGATGAATCTAAAATAGCTTTAGCTATTGGTAAAGCTTTTGATAATGTTAATATTGAAGATGAAGAAGGAAATAAACCTTATAATGAAAAAGATATTGGTAAAGTTTTAGATGGAGTTTTGAAAAAAATAGAAAAAGATTATCCAGAAAAAATTAAGATTGAACAAATTCAAGACTTAATCGAAGAAACTTTAAAAAAGAAAGGATATACAGATGTTTACGAAGCTTTTTCAAGCTATCGTGAAAGAAGAGCTGCATCAAGAGAAACTTTCTTTGATGATAAGCGTATGCACAAATTCCAAAAGAGTTTAGAAAACCTAGGAATGAAATCAGCTTTAGAAAATGACTCAAAAAGAGAAAATGCTAATGTTGATGGTGATACAGCTATGGGTACTATGTTACAATTTGGGTCAACAGTATCCAAAGAATTTGCTAAATCATATTTAATGAAGAAAAAATTTGCTGATGCGCATGAAAATGGTGATATTCATATTCATGATCTGGATTTTCTACCTATGGGTACAACAACTTGTATGCAACTTGATTTAGATAAAATATTTAAAAATGGATTCTCAACTGGTCATGGACATTTAAGAGAGCCTAATGATATTATGAGTTATTCAGCTCTAGCTGCTATTGTTGTTCAATCTAATCAAAATGATCAACACGGTGGACAAAGTATTCCAGCATTTGATCATTATCTTGCTCCTGGTGTATTAAAAACATTTAGAAAACAATTTAAACAAACTATATTTGATTTATTAGACTATTCAGAATTTGGTAAATTTATTAATACTACTATTCTAGAAAGAGAAATAGGTAAAATAGATAGTATTGATATTGATATTTCAGATTATGAAAGATTTTATAAAGATTCTAATGAAGTAAAAAGATTATTCGAAATGGCTTATGATAAAGCCTTAGCTAAAACTGATAAAATAACTTATCAAGCTATGGAAGCTTTTGTTCATAATTTAAATACAATGCATTCGCGTGCTGGTGCGCAAGTTCCATTCTCATCAATTAACTTTGGAACTTGTACATCAAGCGAAGGAAGAATGGTTGTTAAAAATTATTTACTAGCCGTTGAAGCAGGATTAGGACATGGAGAAACACCAATATTCCCAATTTCTATATTCAAAGTAAAAGAAGGTATTAACTATAATAAAGAAGATCGAAACTATGACTTATTTAAATTAGCATGTCGTGTGTCAGCAAAAAGATTGTTTCCTAACTTCTCATTTATAGATTCACCATTCAACCTACAATATTATAAACCAGATGATTATAGGACAGAAGTAGGATATATGGGATGTCGTACAAGAGTTATGGCAAATCATGTTGATCCATCTAAAGCCATCACTCCAGGAAGAGGGAACTTATCATTTACATCAATTAACTTACCAAGACTTGGTATTAAACATGGAATTATTAACAATGATAAAACTGATTTAGATGGGTTCTATGAAGAATTAGGAAACTTAATGGATTTAGTAAAAGATCAATTATTAGAAAGATTTGACATTCAATGTAATAAAAAAGTATATAACTTCCCATTCTTACTAGGACAAGGTGTATGGATGGATTCAGAAAGATTAAAACCAAATGATAAATTAAGAAGAGTATTAAAACATGGTACATTATCAATTGGCTTTATTGGACTAGCTGAATGTTTAAAAGCCTTAATTGGTAAACATCACGGAGAATCAGCTGAAGCTCAAAAACTAGGATTAGAAATAATAGGTTTTATGCGTAAAAAATGTGATGAATATAGTGATAAATATAATCTTAACTTTACCTGCTTAGCCACACCAGCTGAAGGATTATCAGGAAGATTTACTAATATTGATAAAGTTATATATGGCAAATTAAAAGGAATTACCGATAGACCATACTATACAAACTCTTTCCATGTGCCAGTATACTACAATATCTCTATTGCCAATAAGATTAAGCTAGAAGCTCCATATCATGCATTAACTAATGCTGGACATATTTCATACATTGAATTAGATGGAGATCCAACTGAAAACCTAGATGCATTTGAAAGAGTTGTTAGAATTATGAAAGAACAAGGAATTGGTTATGGTGCAATTAACCACCCTGTAGATAGAGATCCGGTATGTGGATATGTAGGAATTATTAAAGATGTTTGTCCAAGATGTGGTAGAAAAGAAGGCGAAGCAGTCGACTTTGAAACTATTAAACAGTGGAATTGTAGTTGTTAGGAGGTGAATAGTGTGAATACAGTAGTAGAAGAAAAAAACGAAAAAAAAGTAAAACAAGTTGGGGAAGGTCAAGGATTCGAAAGAATTAGAAGAAT
>CADBLY010000114.1 GCA_902795725.1 uncultured Erysipelotrichaceae bacterium | reverse complement strand
ACCCAAGAGGGGGAAGATAATATGGATAACATTGTGTATAAAAATAAGAGTTATACTATATTAGAATCATTGGTTTTAAATAATGAGACGTTTGTTATCTGTATTGATAAGGATAATAAGGTTAGTTATTTTAAGGAAACTATGGTACATGATTATAAAGTATATACACCTTTGGATAAACTTATGAAGGTTTTACCACAATATCAAACTGATGAGATAGTTAAGGAACAGAAAGTTTTGAACATTTTATCTCGTCGTGTGGAAAAAAGATATAATGGTAAAAATGTTGATAAAGTTAAGAGTAAGATATCTGGGTTTAGTAAATATGCTAAGCGTAAGAAGATGAAGATAAATGCGGACGATATCGCTTGGTATATGGGTGGCTTAGGAAGATTCAGAAAGCTTACTAATGTTTATGTTATTATCATGTTAGTATCTATGATTGGTCTTGTTACTTGTGGTTTTACGCTTGTTAATTGGTATAGTGAGGGTAAAAATGTGCATAATACAATGGCTGATGTATTAGATGATATTGAGATAACTGAAGAATATGCTTTTGAATCTTCGGATAAAACAGCTACTTTTGATGGTGATGCATACCTAAATCAAAAGTATGGTAGTGATTATTGGAAGTATGCAGAAACTACAATGATGAATGTTGATTTTAGTAATTTACTTAATATAAATCCTGATACTGTGGGATGGATATACATTAATGATACTAATGTTAATTATCCTTTTGTTCAGGGGGAAGATAATAGTTTCTATCTAAAACACTCTTTTGATAAGAATTATAATGTTGCTGGATGGTTATTTGCTGATTATCGTAGTGATTTTAATAAGTTTAAGAAAAATTCGGTTATATATGGACATGGTCGTGTGGATCAGGTTATGTTTGGTAGTTTGGATAAGGTATTAAATGAAGAGTGGTATAAAAATGCGGATAATCAAATTATTAAGATTTCTACTCCTAAGAAAAATACTTTATGGAAAATAGTATCTATTTATACAATTCCATCAGAGTCATATTATTTAACACATACTTTTCTAGATGATGAATCGTATCAAAAATTTATTGATACAATGTTAGGTAGAAGTATTTATGATTTTGGGGAAGATGTAACAGTTGATGATAAGTTATTAACGCTATCTACTTGTTTAGATACTAATGGTAATCGAATTGTTGTTCAAGCTAAGTTAGTATTAGAAGAAAAGAGAAAGTAAGTGCTTTCTTTTTCTTTGAATGTTTGATAAAATATTAGATAGTTTCATATATATTATAGAGGTGTCTATGCGAGATATTAAGTTTTTGACTGGTAATTTAATTGCTCATAGGGGAATACATAATGAAAGAATAAAGGAAAATACCTTGATGGCTTTTGATAAAGCTATTATGCATAATATGCCAATTGAGTTAGATATTCAATTAACTTGTGATAATGTAGTGGTTGTATATCATGATGAGAGTTTAAGAAGATTGATAGGGAAAAATAAGAAGATTAAAGATCTAACTTATGATGAACTTAGGAGTTTGGCTTCTTTTATTCCAACATTTAAGGAAACACTTGATTTTGTTAGGGGTAGGGTACCTTTGCTTATTGAACTTAAGTCTTATAATAAGGGATATAAGTTGGAAGAAGAATGTGTGAAACTACTTGATAAATACAATGGTAAGTTTGCTATTCAATCTTTTAAACCATGGTCAATTTATTGGTTTAGGAAAAATCGTCGTGATTGGATTAGGGGTCAATTAGTAACTAATGGTTATAATTATAATTTTATTTCTAATATAATTTATCGTCATATGTTATTTAATGTCTTTACGAAACCAGATTTTATTAGTTATAATATAAAGGGACTGCCTAATAAGATAATAGCTAAAACAAGAAAAAAAGATATAATACTAGGTTGGACAGTTAGAAATGATAAACAGTTAAGAAAGTATTATAATTATTGTGATAATTTTATTGTAGAAAATATTGTAAGGAAGTGATTTTGTGCGAATTAGTGATGAATGGAAGGATTATGAGTGTATTGATGCTGGTAATGGTGAAAAGTTAGAAAGATGGGGTAATTTTATATTAAGAAGACCAGATCCTCAGGCAATATGGTATACGGATAAGAAATGGGATAAGCTAGATGCTTTCTATCATCGTTCTAATAAGGGTGGTGGATATTGGGAATATTTTACAAAATTACCAGAATATTGGACAGTATCTTACAAACATCTTACCTTTAAAGTAAGTCTAACTAATTTTAAGCATACTGGGCTCTTTCCAGAACAGGCAACTAATTGGGATTTTATGATGAATAAGATTAGTAAATGTAAAGATAAGGTAAAGGTTTTAAATTTATTTTCTTATACAGGAGCAGCTACAATGGCGTGTTCATCAGCTGGAGCGGATGTAGTTCAAGTTGATTCTTCTAGGGGAATGACGGAATGGGCAAAAGAAAATCAAAAGTTATGTGGTTTAGAAAATAATTATATTCGTTTTATTGTAGATGATTGTTTAAAATTTGTAGAAAGAGAATATAGACGTGGTAATAAATATGATGCGATAGTTATGGATCCGCCTAGTTATGGTAGAGGGCCTAATAAGGAAGTATGGAAGTTTGAGGATAATATTTATAAGTTAATTGATGCTTGTATTAAGATACTTAGTGATAAACCAATTTTCTTTTTGATTAATTCATATACAACTGGTATATCTAGTACGGTATTGGAAAATATCTTAAAGACAAGATTACTTCCACTTTACCCAGATGGTTATATAGATTCAGGTGAGATTGGGCTTCCTATAACTAAAGATAATATGATATTACCATGTGGGATATACTCAAGGTATGTAAGTAATGATTAATGTTATATATGAAGATAATCATTTATTGGTTGTTGAAAAACCAATAAATGTACCTGTTCAAGCAGATAGTAGTAAGGATTTGGATTTACTTACTCATCTCAAAAATTATCTTAAAGAAAGGTATAATAAACCTGGTAATGTTTATTTAGGTTTAATTCACCGTCTAGACCGTCCGGTTGGTGGTGTGATGGTTTTTGCTAAAACGAGTAAATGTGCATCTAGACTTAGCGAACAGGTAAGGAATAGAACATTAAAAAAAACATATTATGCAGTTGTAGAAGGAAGAATTGATTGTAGTGGTACTTTTAAGGATAAATTACTTAAAAATAGCGATACTAATACTGTAAGTGTCTCTAATAAGGGTAAAGAAGCAATATTAGACTATAAATTATTAGGATATAAGGATAATTTATCCATGGTTAAGATTAATTTAAAAACAGGTAGATCACATCAAATAAGAGTACAATTTTCATATCATGGGTATCCTTTATATGGTGATCAAAGATATAATAAGAATGCTTTAAAGGGTGAACAGATTGCTTTGTTTGCTAAAAAGTTAGAGTTTGATCATCCGATAACGAAAGAAAGATTAAAATTTGAACTTGAATTACCTGATAGATATCCATGGAAGATATTTAGTTGACACTTTTTATGTCAACTAAATTTTTATTATGAGAAAAAATATTGACTAAAAACGATGATTAGAGTATTTTATATTTAGAGAGGTGATACTATGACTAAAAGTATGACGTTTGAAATAACTAATAATCAAGCTTTTAAGGTTGAAAATGGTCAATATTTTGATGTTTCAGCTTTATTTAGTGAAATATGTTCTTTAGTCAATAATCATGCAGTTAGTGCTGGATTGAAGTATAATTATAAACCAAGTGGTAAATATATTTATTGCTTTAAGGCACTAGAGAATAGTTCTTTATATAAAAGTCATGGTATTGATAGAGTAAAGATTAAAGTTAATTCTAATGATACAAGTTGTATTGATTATTTAGATAATTTAACAAATAAGATAAATAATACATTAGCTTATAAGACTAGTAAAGATATATTTGAAGTAGGACTTATAGATGGTGTATTAGTAGATGGATATTCAATTGTTACATATGCTACGGAAAAGAATACAGATTTAGTTAAGAAAGGTGGTAAGAAAAAAGTATATCATAATTTAAGTAAAGTTTTAATATTTTAATTAATAAGTAAAAGAAACATATATTTAATTAGGTGATGATGTTGTCTAAAAAAATATATGTTTTATTTTTATTTATTATTTCGATATGTTTATTTGGATTTTATGAGATTAATGCTATAAATTTACCTTTATCTAAAAAGGTTATTTATTTAGATAGTGGACATGGTGGTAGAGATCCTGGTAGTATTTATAAAAATATATATGAAAAGGATATAAATCTAGATATTACTTATGCTTTAAAAAAATGTTTGGAAAGTGAAGGGGCAAAGGTTTATATGACTAGGTATGGAGATTACGATTTAAGTAGTAACAATGTTAGAGAAAGAAAAATGAGTGATTTAACAAATAGAGCTAAAATAATTAATAAATCAGAAGCTGATATGTATATATCTATTCATTTAAATGCAACTACATCTGCAACCTGGCGTGGTGCACAAGTGTTTTTTGATGATGTTAATGAAGATAATAAAGAGATTGCTAAGGTATTTCAAAACCAGTTGAATAGAGAGTTAGGTAATAAACGAAAGATAAGTGAGATTAGAGGTATGAGATTTAATAGATTAGTTAAAGTTCCTGGAGTATTAGTAGAAGCAGGTTTTTTATCAAATCCTAATGATAGGTATTTATTACAAAAAGACTATTATCAACGAAGGATAGCTAATACTATTACACATGCTGTAATAAATTATTATAAATAGATGTTTTTAAAAACTTTTTAATATTGGTTTTATAATATGTATTAAATAAATCTAAATTTTAACTTTTGTTCTATTTATAGTATAATATGTATTCAGTTGGTGATGTATATGGAACTGGATAAATATATTAAGTTTCTAAAAGATAAAACTTGTAATAAGAAATTATCAGAAACTGAATTAATAATGTATATTTATATTGATTTAGGTAATAGGTTAAAATATGATAATGATTTTTATTTAAGTACTCACAAAAGGCAAGGATATTTATATAATCATTCTTCTAGTGATTTAGATATCAATTGGGCATTTAAAATGGGAGTAATTAATTGTAAGTCATTATCTTATATGCTAAAATACATATTAAAAAGATTTGATGTTGATATAGATGTAGTAGTATGTATGGATGATCATAGAGAGTTTAAACATGTATATAATGTTATTAATTCAAAAGATACTGGATCTTCATATATTGTTGATTTACAAGATGATATGATTAATATTTATTTTCATGGTATGACTAAATCTTTTGGTAGGTCATTAGATGATAGGAATTATATAATAAGTTTAGAAGAACAAAAAAGAATACATAAAAAAATAGGATATATATATAAGACGGATAATTATTCAGATGAATATATTGATATGTTAAAAATGTATAGTGATATGTATGATACTTTTTATGACAAATTAGATTTTGTTTTATCTAATATTGATCCATATGAAAAAATAGATAATAACTATTGGGAGAGAAGATGGAGACATGATAGAATATTAAAAAAATTATTTAAATTTGATGACTTGTTTAGAAAATTACATTTGATTGAGTTTTATCGTTATTATAATGAAGGTAATAAATATTTTATTAATGGTTATTATATACATGATAAAGATGGTGTGTTCGTATACTTCTATGAAAATAATAAATATAATAAATATAGTGTGAAAGATTTTGCTTTAAAGGTTATAGAAGAAGATATTAGGTATAGACAAAATGTAGAAGGATTGAATAGAAGAGTAAAGAGTTTAAAATATATAAAAAATCATTAATTATTTGTTATAAAGGAGTGTATGATAGCATACACTTTTTTAGGTGAGTCTATGAAAAAAATATTCTTATTAGTATTAATTATTATTCCTATACATATTAAAGCAATACAAACAGGTGCGACATCAGCAATATTAATGGATATGGATAGTCATCGTATTTTATATTCGGAAAATATTCATAAACCTAGACTTATTGCATCTATTACTAAAATAATGACGGCTACTTTGGCTGTTGAATCGGGGAAGATGGATGATGTGGTTATTGTTGATAATACGATTGATAAAGCATATGGATCAGGTATTTATATTACGGTAGGAGAGAAGCTTACTTTAAGGGATTTAGTTTATGGATTGATGCTTAGAAGTGGGAATGATGCGGCTTTGATGATTGCTAAATATGTTGGGGGTAGTGTATCTAATTTTGTGGATATGATGAATAATAAAGCTACTGAAATAGGTATGAAAAATACAATATTTAATAATCCTAGTGGATTAGATCAAGAAAAGGGAAATTATTCAACTGCTTATGATATGGCAATACTTACAAGTTATGCAATGAGATTAAAGGAATATCGTAAGATTACAAAAACAAAAAAATATACTTTAAATACTAATAAGAATAGTTATGTATGGCATAATAAAAATAAACTCCTTAAAAGATATAAATATGCTACTGGGGGTAAGACAGGCTTTACTAAAAAGGCTAAACGTACTTTAGTTACAACTGCTTCTAAGGATAATATGAATTTAGTAGTTGTTACTTTAAATGATGGTAATGATTTTTTAGACCATGAGAATTTATTTGAATATGGGTTTAATAATTATACTAGTTATAATATTTTAAAAAAAGGTATTATTCATATATATGATGAAGATTATTATGATGATTATAGTTTGTATGTTAAAAATAATTTTAATTATTTACTTAGTAATGATGAGAAGGGGTCAATTATATTAAGGTTTGAATTAGTGAAGAAAAAGCATATTACTAATGGAGATAATATAGGTAGAGTAATAGTTAAATTAGGAGATAAGGAAGTATATGAAGATATTATATATGCTAAACGAAAAGGGGAAGTAAAGGGTTTATTTAGGAGATTATTTAATGGTTAATATTATATGGATAGGTTTTATATTATGTGGAATAGTGTTTGGTCTATTAACTAATAATATGAATGTCATTAATAATACTATTATTGATAGTAGTAAGAAGAGTTTAGAGTTAATATTGCAGATATTTCCTGTTTTAGCTCTTTGGATGGGTTTAATGAATATAGCATCTAAATCTAATCTATTAACTAAATTATCTAATGCACTTTCTCCTTTTTTAACAAAATTATTTCCAGATATTCCTAAGGGACATGAATCGTTAAGTTTAATTGCTAGTAATATTATTGCTAATATGTTTGGATTAGGATCGGCAGCAACTCCTTTTGGTTTAAAAGCTATGGAATCTTTACAATCTTTAAATAAAAAAAAGATACAGCTACACGTAGTATGATTACGTTTTTAGTTGTTAATACAAGTGGAGTTACTATTGTTCCAACAACAATTATATCGTTAAGAATGATGTATGGAAGTAGTGAACCTACTAAAATTGTTTTAGCATGTTTAATTAGTACGGTGTGTTCTACTATGGGTGGTATAATTGTGGATAGATTTTTTGCTAGGAGGTATAAACATTAATTATATTTCTAATTTAATTATTCCTTTAATGGTATTAGTTGTAATATTTTATGGAGTTGTAAAAAAGATTAATGTTTATGAAACTTTTTTAGAAGGTGCAACATCTTCAATTTCAATGGTAAAAACTTTGTTTCCAACTTTTTTGGCAATGATGTTAGGTGTTAATATCTTAATTGATAGTGGGTTTTTAAACTTTATATTAGGCTTAATTAAACCTTTATTTGTGATGCTTAATATTCCACAAGAAATACTTCCTTTAGCAGCTATTAGACCTATTTCAGGAACGGCAACTTTAGCTATACTAAATAGTATTTATGAAATACATGGACCAGATTCCATGGTAGGTCTTCTTGCGTCTACAATGCAGGGTGCAACAGATACAACGTTTTATGTTATTACTTTATATTTTGGAAGTATTGGAATAAAGAAAATAAGATATTCTTTATTTGCGGGTTTGTGTGCAGATTTGATTGGTATAATTGCTAGTATCATAGTTGTAAAATGTCTTTTTTAGTGCTATAATATGGGGACTGAAAGGGGTATATTATGGAAAGGTTACAGAAGATAATTGCTAATTCAGGTTATTGTTCAAGACGAAAAGCAGAAGAGTTAATAAAAAAAGGATTAGTTAAAGTTAATGGACAAGTTATAATAGAATTGGGTACTAAAGCAAGCTTAAATGATTATATTGAAGTAGAAGGAAAAAGTATTATAAAAAAAGAAGATAAGGTATACTATCTTTTAAATAAACCAAGAGGTATTATTACAAGTACTAGTGATGATAAGGGAAGAAAAACAGTTGTTGATTTAATAAATACAACAACACGAATATATCCAGTAGGTAGACTTGATTATGATACAACAGGACTTGTATTACTTACTAATGATGGAGAGTTAGCCAATTTACTTATGCATCCTTCTAATAAGATTGATAAAGTATATGTAGCTAAAGTAAAAGGTATTATTAGTAAGGAAGATTTAAAGAGATTAGAAAGTGGTGTCTTAATTGATGGAAGAAGAACTAGTAAGTGTAGAGGTAAGATTTTAAAGATTGATAAAAAAAGTAACACTTGTATTGTAAAATTAGTTATTCATGAAGGAAGATATCATCAGGTTAAGAAAATGTTTGAAAGTATTGGATATAGTGTTTTAAAGTTAAAAAGAGAGAGTATGGCTTTTTTAACTTTAGATGGAGTTAAATCAGGTGATTATAGAGAACTTTCTATTAAGGAAGTAAAAAGTTTATATAGTTTATTTTAAGGGGTTAGATTATGTATCAGAGGTTAATAAAGGTATTAAAAGCGATAAAGTAAAGAATGTGGTACAAGTTATAAAGCGTGAATATCGTGGTATAGGAATTGATTCATATTTTTTAAAGCAAGTATTAAAATTATATAAAGATAAGTATAGTTTTAATTCTATTCATACAGCAGCTAGAATAGATAATATTGCATCACATAGAACACTTGAAGGATATGGGTTTATAAAATATGATGGTTATGAACAAGATAAATATTTTGATTTAAATGATAATAAAATAATAGAACAGGTTCAGTATATACTTAGATAGTATTTTCTAATATAAGATGTATTGAAAGGAATAGTTCTTCTAATTTCAGGTGAATTAAACAAGAAATTTTAAAATCTTGTTTTTTTTAATTTTTATTTAATTTTTCTTATGTATTATTAATACAGACAAGGAGGAAATATGCTAAATAAAGTTATTGATAGAGAGGAACAAAAATATTATTTATCTAATGAACAATATGATAATTTAGTTAGTATGATAAAGGATAATATAGTTCCTGATAATTATTTTAAGGAAACAATATATAATATATATTTTGATAATGATGATTATGAGTTAATTAATAGATCATTAGAAAAACCTTTGTATAAAGAAAAATTGAGACTTAGAAGTTATGAAAAAACAAATATGGATACATTAGTTTTTCTAGAGATAAAAAAGAAGTTAGAAAGTAATAGTAACAAGAGAAGGATTAGTATTAAATATCAAGATTATCTAAATTATATAAATAATAATGTATTACCAGATAGTGGTCAAATAATGGAAGAAATAGATTATTGTTTTAAAAAATATAGATTAAAACCTAAAGTAAAACTTAGATATGATAGATTAGCCTATGTATTAAAAGAAGATAATGATTTTAGAATTACTTTTGATAATAATATTAGATATAGTTTAAATAGTTTTGATTTTAATGATATTAAATGTGATAAATTGTTTTTAAAAGATGGATATATAATGGAGATAAAAACGTTTAAGGGAATACCTTTGTGGTTAAATAAAATACTATTGAATTTAGAAATATATCCTACATCATATTCGAAAGTAGGAAGATTATTTGAAAGTTTAAAGGAGAGTGATATTTATGTTTAATAGTGTGATTAAAACAACAGGTTTAGATATTAATAGTGCGGTTATATGTATAGTAACAGCAATAATATTAGGGTTGATAATTGCTACCCTACATATGAAAAGTTCAAAGTATACCAAGAATTACATCGTTACTTTAGCGCTTCTACCATTACTTGTTGCAACGGTAATGATTATGGTTAATGGTAATTTAGGAACAGGAGTAGCTATAGCTGGAGCATTTAGTTTAGTTAGATTTAGAAGTATGCCAGGTAATTCAAGAGAGATTGTAAGTGTGTTTTTTGCAATGGCTATTGGTATTGCCGTAGGTATGGGACAGGTATTTTTTGCTACAATTGTCACACTGGTTGTATCAATACTATTTCTTATCTTTTATTCAACAAAGTTTGGTGAGAGTAATGCTTCTAGTAAGACACTTGATATAGTAATACCAGAAAGTCTTGATTATGAAGAAGTATTTGATTCTTTGCTTAAAAAGTATACAACAAAATATGAATTAGTTAAAATAAAGACAACAAATTTAGGAAGTTTATATGAATTAAAATATGATATATCTTTAAAGAAGGGAATTAAATTAAAAGATTTAATAGATGAAATTAGAGTACGTAATGGTAACTTAAAAGTTAGTATTCATAGAAATGAAAGAGAGGAGATGTTATAGTGAAGAAATTATTGATTATTATATTTAGTATATTGTTAATTGTT
>CADBLY010000113.1 GCA_902795725.1 uncultured Erysipelotrichaceae bacterium | reverse complement strand
GTTAACAACCTTAAAAAAATTCTATATCGTTAGATAATTAATATATTTTGCCTAAGGGGTCACGATGTCTTGACAAAAGTTATTTTTGATATTTTTTTATCTTTTTTTAGCACTCGCCCTATTGACATTGCTAAACGAGTGTGCTATACTGTTTTTAGCAGTTGGATAACTTCACTGCTAAAAACTTGCATAAAACTTCTAATTAAGTTATATACTAGAAGGTAGGTGATAGTTAAGTGTTGAGTGAAAGACAACAGAATGTTTTAAAGGCTATTGTTGAAGAATATGTTGATACTGCACATCCTGTTAGTTCAAAGGGTATTTGTGAAGAATTAAATTGTTCAAGTGCGACAGTTAGATCAGAAATGAATTATTTAGAAATGATTGGATTACTTGAAAAGACACATATCTCTAGTGGGCGTACTCCATCGGAAAAGGGTTATCGTTATTATGTAGATAATATTTTAAAACCAGCTGAGTTAACTGGTGAAGATATGTTAAAATTGCAAACTATTGTTAATAATAAGTCGTTAGAAATTAGTGATGCAATAGCAAAGAGTATGGAAATTGTATCTGAATTAACTCATTATACTGCTGTGGTATTGGGTGGACATTCAAAAGATAATTTGGTAACTAAAATTGAAGTTATACCTATTGATACTAATAATTTAGTTGCGATTGTAGTTACTGATAAAGGTCATGTGGAGCACAAATCCATTTTTATTGAAGAACAGGTTGATATGCCAGAAATAAAACAGACGGTTGATTTAATTAATAAAATGATTATTGGATCATCATTGGATGATGTTGGCAGAATATTAGAATTTCAAATAAAACCTATTATTGGTAAATATGTTAAGAAACACCAAGCTATCTACAATGCCTTCTATAATGCTTTTTCAGATTTTGCAACTGAAAGTGTATATAGAAGTGGTACTCAGAATTTTTTAATGCAGCCAGAGTTTAATGATACGGAACGTATTCGAAATATTATTAGTAAGTTTGAAGATAAAGATATTGTTAAAAATATTAAAGAAGAAGATAATGGTATTAATATTTATATTGGTAGTGAGAATAATTTTGATGATAATGTAACAATTGTTAAAACTAGATATACTATCAATGGAGAAGAAGGAACAATTGCTTTAATTGGACCTAAACGTATGGAATATGATCGTGTAATTACACTTCTAAATTATATAATGGATAATATAGGTATGAGGTGATAACTTGTGAGTAATGAAAAAGAAGTAGTAAAAGAAGAAATTAAACAAGAAGAAGTAAAAGAAGAAATTAAACAAGAAGAAGTAAAAGAAGTAAAAAAAGAAAAGAGAAAGAAGAAAGATAAGGTAAAAGAATTAGAAGAAAAAATAAGCAAGTTGGAACAAGATATTTTGATAAGTAAGGCTGATATGATAAATTATCGTAAAAGAAAAGATGAAGAAGTGTCTAAAATGTTAAAATTTTGTAATGAAGATTTGATTAAAGATTTACTTCCAGTTATTGATAATTTTGAAAGAGCTATTAAATTATCAGAAGGTAATACAGATGAATCATTTAGTAAATTAAGTGAAGGATATAAAATGGTTTATGCTGGACTTGAAAATATTTTAACTAAATATGAAGTAAAAGCTATTGATGGACATAATAAAGAATTTGATCCTGTATATCATAATGCTGTTATTACAGAAGTGAAAGAAGGTATTGCTCCTGGTATGGTATTAGAAGTTTTACAAAAAGGATATTTATATAAAGATAAAGTTATTAGACCTGCGATGGTTAAGGTTAGTGAATAAAGGAAAGGAATGATAAATTATGAGTAAAACAATAGGAATTGATTTAGGTACAACAAATAGTTGTGTATCTGTATATGAAGGGGGAGAAGCTAAGGTTATTGTTAACGCTGATGGTGATAGAACTACACCTTCAGTAGTAGCTTTCAAAAAAGGTGAAATTATCGTTGGTAAGACTGCAAAACATCAAGCTGTAACTAATCCGGAAACTATTTCATCTATTAAAAGAAAAATGGGAACTAATGAAAAAGTTAAAGCTAATGGCAAAGAGTATTCTCCTGAAGAGATAAGTGCGATGATTTTGGGAGATTTAAAGAAAACAGCTGAAAGCTATTTAGGTGAAAAAGTTACTAGTGCGGTTATTACAGTTCCAGCGTACTTTAATGATGCGCAAAGACAAGCAACTAAGAATGCTGGTAAGATTGCTGGTTTAAATGTTGAAAGAATAATAAATGAACCAACTGCAGCTGCTTTAGCTTATGGATTAGATAAACAAGAAGAAATGCAAACTGTCTTAGTATATGACTTGGGTGGTGGAACATTCGATGTATCTATTCTTGAACTTGGTGATGGTGTATTTGAAGTTAAATCAACAAGTGGTAATAACAAACTTGGTGGAGATGACTTCGATCAAAAAATTATTGATTATATTTTAGATGATATTAAGAAGGAATATGATGTTGATTTAAGTGATAATAAAATGGCTTTACAACGTATTAAAGAAGAAGCTGAAAAGGCTAAGAAGACATTATCTAATGTTACATCTACAGAAATCAGTTTACCATTTATTACAGCTGAAATTAACTATGAAACGACATTAAGTCGTGCTAAATTTGAAGAGTTAACTGATGATTTAGTAACGTCTACTTTAGAGCCAGTTAGAAAGGCATTAAAGGATGCTAAATTATCAGCTAGTGATATAGATAAAGTAATTCTTGTTGGTGGATCTACACGTATTCCACGTGTTCAAGAATTAGTTAAGAAGGAACTAGGTAAAGAACCTTCTAAAGAAGTTAATCCAGATGAAGTTGTTGCTATGGGAGCAGCTATTCAAGGTGGTGTCTTAACTGGTGATGTTAATGATATCGTTTTACTTGATGTTACACCACTTTCACTTGGTATAGAAACACTTGGAGGAGTATGTACAGTATTAATTCCAAGAAATACTACTATTCCAACTAGTAAGAGTCAAGTATTCTCAACTGCTGCTGATAATCAACCAGCTGTAGATATTCATATCTTACAAGGTGAAAGACCAATGGCTGCTGATAATAAAACATTAGGTAACTTCCAATTAACTAATATTCCACCAGCACCACGTGGAGTACCTCAAATTGAAGTATCTTTTGATATTGATGCTAATGGTATTGTTAATGTTAAAGCTAAAGATTTAGGAACTAACAAAGAACAATCTATTACTATTACTTCATCAACTAATTTAAGTGATGATGAAATTGATAAGATGGTTAAAGAAGCTGAACAAAATCGTGAGAATGATGAAAAACGTAAAGAAGAAGCTGATTCTAAAAATGAAGCTGAACAATTAATCTTTAGTACTGAAAAATCATTAAAAGAATTAGGCGATAAAGTAGATTCTAAGGAAAAAGAAAAAGCCGAAGAACAAATTAAAGAATTAAGAGAAGCACTTGATAAAAATAATATTGAAGAAATTAAAGCTAAAAGCGAAAAATTAAAAGAAACTGCTATGGCTTTTGGATCTAAAATTTATGAAGAATTAGCTAAAGCACAAGCTGAAGCTCAAAAAAATGTAGATAATAATGAATCAACTGAAGATAAAAAAGATGCAAATGATGAAGTAATTGATGCAGAATACGAAGAAAAATAATATTAATGGATTAAAGTTCTAGGTTACTAGAACTTTAATTATAGATATAAGGAGAAAAAATGGAATATAAATCAAGAAATGATGTGCCAGAAAAGTATAAGTGGGATTTAACGGATTTATTTAAGGATGAAAAGGAATTTATAAAGAAATATAATGAAGCAAAAAATCAGGTTAAAGATCTAAAAAAATACGTCGGATGTACTAAAAATGCCAATCTGCTATATGAATATTTAAAAAATAGTATGAATATAGTTGCTTTAGTAGAGAGATTATATATATATGCTTATTTAATTAATGATATTGAACTAGGAATATCTAAGCACTTAGATTGGAAAAATAAAACATCAGATTTGTTTGCTTTATATTCAGTTAATACAAGTTTTTTTGAACCTGAGTTATTAAAATTAAAAAAGCAAGATTACGAAATTTTGTTTAAAAGTACTCCTTTGTTAGATGAATATCGTTGTTCCTTAGATAATATATATCGTAATAAAGACCATATTTTAAAAGAACGAGAAGAAAATATAATTACAGAATTAGATAATGCTATGAATAATTTTAGTGATATGTCATCGACAATGATTAATTCGGAACATAATTATGGTACTGCTGTTATTGATCAGAAAGAGATAATAATATCTAATAATAATTTAGGAAAACTATTAAAAATCGAAGATCGAAGTATTCGAAAAGATGTTAGAGACAAATTCTATAGTACATTGAAAAAATATAGTGTTTCATCAGCACAATTTTTGAATGGATTTGTTAAAGGAAATATTGCCACTTCAAAATTACATAATTTTAAGGATGCTTGGGATGAAAAACTATTTAGTTTAAAATTAAGCGATAAAGCTTTTAATACTCTTATTAAAGTTACGGAAAATCATGTGGATAGTTTGCAAAGATATTTTCAAATATATCAAAAATATTTTGGATTTGATAAGCTATATCCATATGATACAGGTTTAGAGTTATCTAAAATCAAAAAAGAGTATTCTATTGAGAAAGCTCAGGAATTATGTTTAAAAGCTATTGAGCCTTTGGGAACTGATTATAAAAATCATTTTAAAAAGATATTTGATAATCATTATATAGATTATGCGCAATATCCATCAAAGTATTCAGGTGCTTATTCATTTGCACCTTTAGATCGTGATTCTCGAATTTTAATGAATTATAATTATGATTTGGATTCTATATCAACTGTTATTCATGAAAGTGGTCATAATGTTCATGATCAATATGTAAAAGAAAATAATCCTTTACAATATCGTTCTGTTCCAACATTCATATCTGAAGTACCTTCATTGGTTAATGAATGTTTGCTTTCTAGTTTCCTTGCAATTAATGGAAATAATAAAGGGGAAAAAATTGCTGGTATCGCCAATATTATTGATGTATTTATGGCAAATTTTTTTGGAGCGGTCAGAGAAGGGAAAATGGAATTGGATTTTTATAATTATGTAAATGAAGGTAATTCTATTACTCAAGATTATATGATAAATTTAGATAGGACTTCTTTAAAAAAATATTATGGCGATATAATAAAATTTGATGATTGGTCAGGTTTATCTTGGATTAGAAGAAGCCATTATTATATGAATTATTATTTATTTAATTATGCTTTTTGCATAGTCGTTGCAAGTAATATAGCTTTGGAAATATCCAATGGTAATGAAAAAATGTTAGATAAATATCTTAAATTTTTAAAAACCGGATCTGATGTTGATATAATTGACGCATTTAAAATAATTAATATTGATTTAGAAGATGAAAAAATCTATGAAAATGCTATTAAATATTTTGATGAAAAGGTAAATCAATTAGAACAATTGTTATAAGGTAGGTGAAGTATGGAAAAAAGAGATTATTATGAGATACTGGGTGTTGAAAAGGGTGCGAGCGAACAAGATATAAAAAGAGCCTTTAGACGTCTAGCTAAAAAGTATCATCCTGATGTATCAAAAGAACCGGATGCGGAAGAAAAGTTTAAAGAAGCCCAAGAAGCTTATGCAGTATTAAGTGATCCACAAAAAAGACAACAATATGATCAATTTGGTCATGCGGCATTTGACCAAATGAATGGTGGAGCGGGATTTGACTTTTCAAATTTTGATTTCAGTGATATATTTGATGATCTATTTGGTGGATCATTCAACTTTGACGGTTTTGGAAGAAAAGGAAGTAGTAGAGCGCGTCGTGGTTCCGATAGACTTATGCGTATTAATTTAACGTTTGATGAAGCGGTTTATGGAACTACAAAGAATATTAGCCTTGATGTTTTAGAAAAATGTTCTGAATGTAATGGAAAAGGTGGTAAGGGTGAACACACCTGTAAAACTTGTCATGGATCTGGTGTGGTAACTCAAGAACAAAGAACTATTTTAGGATCATTTATGTCAAGAACAACTTGTCCAGATTGTCATGGGGAAGGTGTATCATATGATACTACTTGTACAAAATGTCACGGTAGAGGAAGTATTAATAAAAGAAGTGATTTTGATGTTAAAGTGCCTGCTGGTGTAGATACGGGAAGTCGTCTTAGAATAAGTGGTAAAGGAGATGCTGGTGTTAATGGTGGTTCTAATGGAGATTTGTACTTAGAATTTGTTGTTAAAGATCATCCTATTTTTATTAGGGATAATTATGATATATATTTAGAACTTCCAATAACTGTTACTGATGCTGTATTGGGATGTAAAAAGGATATACCAACCCTTTATGGTAATATTAAACTAAATATTCCAGCTGGTAGTCAGAATGGTGATAAACACCGTGTTAAGGGAAAGGGTGTTACACACATTAATAGTTCTTCTAAAGGAAATATGTATGTTGTTATTAAGGTTGTTATACCAACTAAATTAGATAGAAAACAAAAGAAATGTTTTGAAGAATTATCTAAAACCAATTTAGAGACTAATGAATTTAAAGAGATAAATAAATATTTATAATAATTTATCTTTTTTTCATGTTATAATTATTATAGTAATGGAGTTGGTTAATAGTGAGAATTAAGTATTTAGATTTATTAAAGATAGTAGCATGTATTGGGGTTATAACTATACATGTTGCTATGCAGAATGTTAAAAATGCTTTGGTTACTACAACTATTTATAGTACTTTTAATTTTTATTCTAGTATTGCTCGTTATGCTGTGCCTGTGTTTTTAATGGTTAGTGGTGTGTTTATGTTGGATCCTAAAAGGGATGTTAGTATTAAGAAAATATATACAAAATATATTCCTAAGATTCTTTGCTGCTTTATTGTATGGTCTTTTGTTTATGGATTAATATATCATGATTTATCTTTTGATAGTTTTTTAAAGGGTAATTATCATTTATGGTATTTAATTATGTTAATTGGAATATATATAGCTACACCATTTTTAAGGGGGATTACTAGGGATTTAAGGACTACTAGGTATTTTATTATTGTTGGTATTATCTTTGCTTTTATTATTCCTAACATGTTTGATATATTAAGATTAATTCCTGCTTTGGATGGTTTTGAAAAACATTTATTTCAACTTAATCATCGTATTTATTTTGGATTTGGTGTGTGTTACCCCGTATATTATTTATTAGGTTATTATTTGCACAATATTAGTATTTCAAAGGTTAAAGAATATATTATGTATTTACTGGGGATAATAGGTGCAGCTACAACGGTTGTGTTAAGTCATGTATTTACTATTAGTTCTTTAAATGTTGTGGAAATATTTTATGATTTATCGTCGTTTGCTATTCTTTTAGAGAGTATAGCTGTGTTTATTATTTTTAAGACACATTTAAATAAACAGGTTAGGGATAATAAATTAATAGGTAAAATTACTAAACTAACTTTTGGAATTTATTTGATACATCCTTTGATACTTGATATATTACCAATTAATACAATGTCTTTTAATGTTTTATTATCGGTTCCGTTAATAGTTATTATTTTGTTTATTATTTCACTTATGATATCTTTTGTTTTGAATCATATTCCAATTTTAAAAAAATGGTTAGTATAAAAACAGTTCAAATATATGAGCTGTTCTTTTTTATTTGTAGCCTTTTTTTTGCATTTTAAAAAAAAGTAAAAAAAGTTGTCGAAAAAAAAAGGAAATTAAAAAGTTTTAGATAATAATATAAGTGAGGAGGCAAAAAGATATGAAAAAATATCCATTTGAAAAACAGGAAGAGATTAAGGATTGTGGGGCAGCATGTTTATCAATGATTATTAAATATCATAATGGTTATATTCCATTAGATGATCTAAGGGAAATGACTAAAACGAATAAAGATGGAACTACAGCTTATCATTTAACGCAAGCTTTAGACAATATTGGATTTGAAAGTTATGGAGTTGAATGTCCATTAGATGAATTTAGAAAGGAAGATATAATGTTACCTTGTATTGCAAGTGTATCAATATCTAATTATAAACACTTTATTGTAATCTATAGAGTAAATTATAAAAGAAATTATTTAATAATAGGGGACCCCCAGGATAGTGTGAAAAGAATATCTTTTAAGGCTTTTAATAATATTTATAATAATGTTTTAATAATATCTAAACCTTATAAAACTATTCCTATTATTAATAATTGTAATTATAAATTTATATATAGTATATTAGTTAAGAATAAAATATTGTTGTTTAAATTAATATTTTTATCTATTATTTTAACTTTGTTATCTATTTTAAGTTCTTTATATCTAGAGTTTATAATAAAGGGTATTAATATTCGTTCTGAAAAATTATTATATAATATATTAATTGTTTTCTTTTCTACATTTTTATTAAAATCATTGGTATCCTTTATAAGAAACAAAGTATTAATTGATATTAATCATAAGATTGATTATGATTTAACTAAAACTGTTTTTCAAAAAATAATAATGCTTCCTTATCATTACTATCGTAATCGTTCTACAGGGGATATTATATCGAGAATCAATGATTTAGCTATTGTTCGTGATATGATAAGTAAGGTAGCTCTTACTTTATTTATTGATCTACCCTTAACTATGGTTGTTTTTATTGTTCTTTATTTATTAAATCATGTGCTATTTATTGTGACTAGTATAATAATTATCTTTTATTTTATTACTGTAATAGTGTTTAAAAATATATATCAAGTAAGTATTAGAAAAATACAGAATCAAAAAGCTGAGACGACTTCTTTTATGATAGAGTCTATTAGTGGTTTTGAAACATTAAAGGGATTACATATTGAAAAGAATATGATATGCAAATTTAAGGAGAAATATTATCGTCTAATAAATCAAATAAAAAAGTATCAATTTTATTATTTTATACATGTTTTTTTAAAAGACTTGATTAATGATATTGGTTTTGTAGTGATGTTTTTTATTGGTGGTTTATTGGTAATTAATAAGCAATATACATTGGGTAGTTTACTTACTTATAGTATTCTTTTTAATCTTTTTATTGAACCGTTAAAAGCTATTTTATCAATGGATAATGAAATAAAGGAAGCTAAAAGTTCATTAAAGAGAATAAATGAGATAATTATTAAAGATAATAGTAGTAATGGTTTGATTGAAAAAGAGTTATGTGGAGATATTAGGTTTAATAAACTAAAATTTACTTTTAATGATAGAGATATGATTTTAAAAGATATTGATTTAAATATTAGTCATAAAAGTAAAGTTATGGTAATAGGCAAAAGTGGTAGTGGTAAAAGTACTTTGTTTAAATTATTAATGAAGTATTATGATGTGGGAAAAGGACAAGTTATAATTGATGATATTGATATTAATAATATATCTAAGAATTCTATAGAACAAGATATTGTTTATATTAATCAAAATGAAATACTATTTAATGATACAATATATAATAATATTAATATTACTGGTAGTAAGCAAGATGAATTCGTTAAGGTCACAAAGATGTGTCATGTTGATTCTATTTTTAATGATCAAGGATATAATATGATGATAGAAGAAAATGGCTTTAATTTATCAGGTGGGGAAAGGCAGCGTATTATATTAGCTAGAAGTTTATTAAAAAGATTTAATATTCTTATTATTGATGAAGGATTAAATCAAATTGATATAAATCTAGAAAGAAAGATCTTAAAAAACATGTTTAAAACTTATACTGATAAGACAATTATTGTTATTTCTCATCGTTTGGATAATATGGATCTTTTTGATCAATTAATAGAAATTGATAATGGCACTATAATTAGAAATGATAGAAAAGGGAATTAATGATTCAATGATTCGGCAAACATAAACTAAACTAATTATGTGACAGGAAAGGAGAATATTATGAAACATTTAGAAAAAGAAGAATTAATGAATGTAAGTGGTGGTGGTTATAAGTGGGGATTAGGAGCACTTATAGCTGGTGGTATAACCTTTATTGTTGGTTTAATTGATGGTATATTACGACCACTTAGGTGTAATTAGGTGATGATATGAAAAGGTTAGGAAAAGATCAGTTACTAAGTATTAAAGGTGGTATTAACATAACAGCTGCTTTATTAAATGCTATTGCTCGTATTGGTGGTACTATACTTGAACTTGGAAGAACTGTAGGGACAAGTATTGTTAGACTTAGAAGTGGAAAAATTTGTAAGATGTAAAACTTATTTATATTTTTGAGAAGAAGTTAGATACTTTTAAAGACTAGAGTTTAATATCTAGTCTTTTGTGTATAAAAAAATGAAGTAATTATTACTCCATTGCATTAACTTTCTTTGTTAATCTTGATTTATTTCTAGCTGATTTATTTTGTTTTGATACACCAGCTTTAGTAGCTTTATCTATTGCTTTGATTGCTACTTTTAAAGCTTCATTAGCTTTATCTTTATCTTTACTTGAAATAGCTCTTTCTACTTTTTTAATAGAGTTTTTCATAGTAGCTTCATAATTGTTATTTGTTACTTCTTTTTTTTCGTTTACTAAAATTCTTTTTTTAGCATTCTTCATATTAGCCATAAATTCACCTCCGAATCACACATATGAGTATATTTTATCAAAAATCCTTTAAAAATGCAAATAAAATAGGTGTGTTTTGGTAAAAATAGTAGTGGTGATAATATGAAACATGAAATTGATTTGCAAAATTATAGTATTAGATCTGATTTGGCTATTGATAATATCGAGAATACTACTAGTTTAAAAGGTATTAAACAGAGTTTTAAGAACATTAATAATATAACAATAACTGATGTTGCATTAAATAAAGATAATGCTTTAAATAAGAAAGAAGGCTTTTATATAACAATTGAATTTAAGGATGTTACAGATACGGATAATTATAATAGTGTATACAAAGTGGTGAAAGAACAATTATCTATTCTTTTATCAAGAATGCATATCAAGGATAGTGATACTTGTTTAATAGTTGGATTGGGAAATCAAAATTCTACTCCAGATTCATTAGGACCATTAGTGATTGATAAGGTGTTAGTAACGAATCATATATATAAATTGGGACAACTAGAAGAAGGATATCGTCGAGTAAGTGCGATTGCTCCTGGGGTATCAGGACAAACTGGAATTGAAACTACTGATATTATTAAAAGTATTGTGGATAAAATAAAACCTGATTTTTTAATAGCTATTGATTCATTAGCAAGTCAATCTATAGATAGAGTTAATAGAACTATTCAAATGACTAATACTGGTATTCATCCGGGAAGTGGGATAGGTAATAGTAGAAAGGAATTAAGTTTAGATACTATTGGGATACCAGTAGTTGCTATTGGTATTCCTACCGTTGTTGATGCATCAGTCATTGTATCTGATACAATTAATTATATGTATAAGCATTATGCTTTTATTAAAGAATATAATAAATTACCTCAAAGTAAATTAACTTTTAATAATGTTAATTATCTTAATAAAGAGATAAATATTAATGTAGAAGATAAGCAGAGATTGTTAGGCCTTATTGGTAATTTAGATGATAATGAAGTAAGAGAATTAATCTATGAAGTATTAACTCCTATTGGATATAATTTAATGGTTACTCCAAAAGAAATAGATTTTGTTATCATTAAACTATCTGAATTAATTGCCCAATCTTTAAATAACATGTTACATAAAAAAAATAGAGCTTAAGCTCTATTGTAGAATTCAACGATTAATGATTCATTAATGTTAGCATTTAACTCACTTCTTTCTGGATATCTTAAGTAAGTAGCTTCCATTTTATTTTCATCGTAAGAAATAAAGTCAACTCTTTTGTTTAATGCTTCTAATGAAGATTTAACAATAGTTAATTCTTTATCGTTTTCTTTTAAACTTATAATATCATTTGGTTTACAAGTATATGATGGAATATCAACTTTTTTACCATTAACAGTAATATGTCCATGATTAACAAGTTGACGAGCACCACGTCTTGTTGTTGCAAAACCGATACGATATACTACGTTATCTAAACGACTTTCATGAAGTCTTAAGAAGTTTTCACCATGTACACCTTTAATTTTACCAGCTTTATCAAAAGTTTTTCTAAATTGTTTTTCATTTAGGCCATACATAAATCTAACTTTTTGTTTTTCTTGTAACTGAATACCATATTCACTTAGTTTTTTCGCACGTTTTTGTCCATGCATACCAGGTGCGTAAGGTTTTTTAGCTAATTCTTTACCAGTTTCTAAAGTAGAGAATCCTAAACGACGACTCTTACGATAACTAGATTGTGTATATCTTGACATAATTTCTCCTTTCTAGGAGCTTTTCGAGTAATTCATTTCTAGGGTGTTTAAACTAATATCTTCACCTTGAAAGCTAGGTTACAAATAAACCCTTAAGATAATAAACACGTTAAAAATTTATACTCGGCTGCTTCCATTAGCTACAATTATATTATGTTATAACATATAAGTCAAGTACAAATTTAAAAAAATAT
>CADBLY010000112.1 GCA_902795725.1 uncultured Erysipelotrichaceae bacterium | reverse complement strand
AATACTTTCTCTTTTATCAAAAGTTTTCTTTCCTTTTCCAATTCCTAATAATATTTTAGCCTTATTTTTACTGAAATAAAGCTTAATTGGTACTAAAGTATACCCCTTCATCTCAATCCTATCCCTAATTTTATATATCTGTGACTTATGTAGCAATAGTTTCCTTGTACGTGTTTCATCATGATTAAACTGATTTCCCTTATCATAATGACTAATATGCATATTAAGTAAAAAACATTCTCCATTTTTTATAATAGCATAACTATCTTTAAGATTAGCCCTACCGCTTCTAATAGATTTAATCTCCGTACCACATAAAACTATTCCTGCCTCATAAGTATCTTCAATAGAATAATCAAACAAAGCTTTCTTATTTTTTATTTCTATCATAATTATCCCTCAAAAAAATTATACAAAAAAAAATAGGTATTGTCTACCTATTTAAATATAGAATTAATATCGCAGTTTTCATTTACTAAGTGGAAAACACCTAAAACATAATCAATAATAAGTGGAAGTAAGAATAATAAAGCTGCTGCGACTAATCTAATAATAAACTTCTTTTGAGCTTTCTTCATAGCATCATCATCTGATGCTGCTAGTGCTTTAATAAAATCAAGGATACCTAATATAATAACTAGAACTGGTGCAATATACTTCATCCATTTTAATATATTATATACAAATGCAATAAGTCCAGACCCTAATGGACATTTATCACCTATAGTTTTCTCAATCCCATATGTTTCCTTTAATTCACTAATATCTTTAGACATATTAAGGCACTTTTTAACACAAAAATCATTTGCATTTCTAGTACTTAAAATTGAATTACAAAGAACTCTTGTAAAATTAATATATGTATTAGCCTTAGTTAACTCAGAAGCATTACATCCTGTTTTCTTATCACATGATTTATTATACTTCTCATACTTTTTTACTATTTCTTGAATATATTGATCATACTTAGGGCAAATATTATTTTCACATTTCTTATCATCAACATCACATACTTGTTGACAATTTTTTTGTTTATCTGATGGTGCTTCCATCACAGAAAAATAAATATCTGAATCTCCACCACATTTATATAAAACAAAACAAGAATTAATATCATAATCTATTGTATATTTAGACCATTTATAGCCTAAATTCTCTTCCCATAATTCATCATCAAAACTGATTTTTCCATTTTCCTTGTTAATATTAACCGTTATCTCCCTATTTCCCCCTAATGAATAAACACAAGAATAAGATTTATTTTTAGTAGTTCCTAAATTATTACTTGATGAAGAATTATCAGGTAGAAACAAACATTTATTAATTTTTTTATATTCACTATAATGATCATCATTCTTATTTATTTCAAAAGATTTATCTATTCTTTTATAAATTTCACTATTATAAAGGTTCGATGTTTCTTTTTGAATACTAGTTGGGTACTCATCTGATACTATTGCATAAGAAACATGATCAGCAGCACTTATTTTACTTTGTTCTGATTTCGTCAATGAATCATAATATTTGTAATAATCGGCATGTGAAGGATCGTCATCCCCCCAATTCTCCATAAAATAAACATATTTTGGACATTTTTTTTGTTTCTCATAATAATTCTTCCATTGCTTACTATGAACTATAATTTTATATGGATTACTACCTGCAATATTTCCACAATTATTGAATTTTGGATTTTTAACACCATTAAATGATAAATTCCATACAATTGAAGGTATTTTACCATCACTATCATAAATATTTTCCCATTTTTTATCCGAACCAAATGACAATTGTCCATAACTACAAGTAGTATCAGCTTTTACTATAACTTGCAAACTAAACAAACACATTATTGCAATAATTATACCTACTATTTTTTTCATATTTTACACCTCAATTTCAAAATCAACTGTATGCTTTTCTTTACTAGCTGATTTAACAATAACTGTTACTGTATCACCTAAACGATACCCTTTTTTATTCTTCTTTCCTCTAAACGAAAAAGTTGCTTCATCATAGTAATAATAATCATCCTTCAAATCTTCAACCTTTACTAATCCTTCTATTAAATTAGGAAGCTGAATAAACATTCCAAAACTTACCACACTAGATATAATTCCCTGATATTTCTCACCTATATGTTTTTCCATATATTCAGCTTTTTTCATATCATCAACTTCTCTTTCACATTCAATCGATGCTCTCTCTTTTAAAGATGAATGTTCAGCTATCAAAGGAAGTTTATTACTCCAATACTTAAAAGTCTCTTTACTTAAATCTTTACTAAACAAATATTTCCTTAACAATCTATGAACCGTCTGATCAGGATATCTTCTAATAGGTGAAGTAAAATGTGTGTAGCACTTACTAGCCAATCCAAAATGACCTATATTATCATCATCATATATAGCTTTTTGCATACTCCTTAATAACTGACTAGATAATATTTCAAATTCTTTTTTATCTTTTAACTGATCTAACAATCTTTGAAGTGCTTTTGGAGTAATTTTATTTAAACTACCATTTACTTGGTATCCTAAAATACTAACAAATTTTAAAAAGCTATTAATCTTTTCTTCGCTAGGCTCACCATGTACTCGATATATAAAAGGATAATCCATATGATAAATATGACTAGCAACTGTTTCATTAGCTGCAATCATAAAATCTTCAATCATTTTCTCACCAGTACCCCTATTACGCAAAGTAATAGATGTAACTTCACCATTAGAATCAACATTAATCTTTGATTCATCTAATTCAAAATCAATATAGCCCCTTTGTAGTTTATTTTTACGCAATATACTAGATAACTCTTCCATTAGCTTTAATGAATCTACATATTGTTCATAACCTTCAGGTACTACATTATCTTCTAAAATACTATTAACATTCTTATACGTCATTTGTATTTTAGATTTAATCACACTCTCCAATATTTGATAATTAACAATATCTCCTTTAGAATCAATCTCCATAATACAACTCATTGTCAATCTATCAACATTAGGATTTAATGAACAAATACCATTAGATAATTTATGTGGTAACATTGGTATAACTCTATCAGCTAGATAAACACTAGTACCACGTTCATAAGCTTCTTTATCAAGTGGACTATTCTCTTTAACATAATAACTAACATCTGCTATATGAACACCTAATTCATAATTTCCATTTGATAGTTTCTTCAAAGATATTGCATCATCTATATCCTTTGTATCATCACCATCAATAGTGAATATTTCCTTATCTCTTAAATCTTCTCTTCCTTCTAATTCATTAGCCGATACTAGATTTGGAATCTTCTCTACTTGTTTTATTACTTCGTCAGGAAAAACATCATTTATTTCGTGTTTTGCGCATATTGATAATATGTCGATACCAGGATCATTAATATGTCCTATTATCTTTACCACTTCACCCAAATATGTATAATTATTAACTTGATTTAATAATTTTATAACTACTTTATGACCATCAACTAAATCTTTAATACTATCTTTTGTTAACCGCACACCAAAATTAATTTTATCATCATCTAAAATTACCTTTGGATAATTACTTTTAAAATCAATAGTTCCCACTAAAGTATTAACATTTCTTTCAACTATTTTAAGTATTCTACCTTCTTTTTTTAATCCTTTAGGTGATGTAATTTCAACAATAACCCTATCTCCATTAATTGCCCCATTCAAATTTTTAAAAGCTACATATACATCATCTTCGTCCTTTAAATCAACAAATCCAAAACCCTTTTTATTAGTTATTAATTTACCTATCCTTAAATGACTATTATTCATTAACATATATTTATCTTTATTAGTATGATATATTTTATATTCACTTTCTAATATATACAAATCTTCCATTAATTCTTGTAATTCTTCCGCATTATCTATCTTTAATTCATCTTTAATATCATATATTGATAAAGCTTTATTTCGTCTATTTAATAAATCCAATATGTTATTAATCATCTTATCACCTTTACCTATATAAATTATACAGAAAAAAATAGGTATTGTCTACCTATTTTACTTCATAATTCTTTCTCTAACTATTTTACTTACATTACTTAAATCTGTCTTACCCTTTAATTTAGGAGTAAGAAAACCCATAACTTTACCCATATCAGAAGTACTCACTGGATTAATTGTATTAAACGCTTCATTGATAATGTCATTAACTTCTTCATATGATAATTGCTCAGGCATATATTCATTTAATATATCAATTTCTTTATTAGCATTATCAATCAAATCTTGCCTATTACCCTTTTCAAAATCAACAATTGATTCTCTACGAAGTTTTATTTGTTTAGCAATTACTGAAATAACATCTTCATCATTTAATTCACTCTTTTTATTAATTTCTTCAAGCTGCATAGCACCCTTAACGCTTCTTAAAACAGTTAACTTATCTTTATCTTTACTTTTCATAGCACTAATTATATCATCTAATATTCTTTGTCTCATATTATCACCTCTAAAATTAAAGAGAAAGTTATCTATAATTTCTTTCTCTTTTTCTTGTATTCTTAGTTCCTTCTTTTTTCTTTTCTCTTCTACGTACTCCCGGTTTTTTATAACCATCTTGTCTTTCACGAGCTTTTTTTAGGAGGCCTTCTCTTGCATTTTTTTGTTTCATGCTACGTAATGCACCATCAACATCACCGTTACGAACGACAACACTTGCCACAGATATCCCTCCTTTCACAAACTATCGATATTATAGCACTTTCCCTCTTACTTTACAAGCAAAAGTTACAATTTTATCGTAATTTGTCTAATTTGTGAAAGTTCTTATTGTTTTATTAACACTCTTAAGTTCAATTTTATTATTAGCTGTTATTTCAAATTTTATTTTTTCATCATAACTATTAGTTAATATAACATCTAAATCATTTGTAGAATAATTTCCACTTGATGCTTCCAGAATTACATTGCCATCATGACAATCATAAAACTCATAACTTGCTTTCTTATCAGTATTAAAACTAACACTACTTTGTACTTGTTTATCACCACAAGTAATAATACTTTCTTTAAATGTCATATCCGTAGTACCTAATTTTAAATCAATACTATCTTCATTATTACTTGCACCATTTGTATTATTACCACTTTTTTTACCACAACCAACAAGTATCAAACATACAACTAATACAAATACAACTTTTTTCATATTATCACCTATTTAGCTTCTTCTAAAGCTCTAGTTTCCCTAATAACCGTTACTTTAATTGTACCAGGATATTGCAATTCATTTTCAATACGAGTTTTTATATCACGAGCAACTTTATGTGATTCCACATCACTAATTTCTTCCGGCTTAACAAGCACTCTTAATTCTCTACCAGCTTGCATAGCAAATGATTTTTCTACACCTTTTTGATCATTTGCAATATTTTCCAAATCCTGTAATCTTTGAACATAGTTTTCTAAAGAATCATTACGTGCACCAGGACGTGATGCCGATACAGCATCCGCAATAGCCACTATCTCAGATATTACACTAGTAGGCTCTGTATCACCATGATGAGACTGTATAGCATTAACAATAACATCATTTTCTTTATACTTTTTAGCAATACTTGCACCTATTTCAACATGACTTCCTTCTATTTCATGATCAATTGCTTTACCAATATCATGAAGCAATCCTGCACGTTTAGCTAAATTGACATTTTCTCCCAGTTCAGCTGCAATTACACCAGAAAGACTGGCAACTTCTACAGAGTGCAACAAAGCATTTTGACCATAACTAGTTCTAAACTGTAATTTACCAATTAATTCAACTAAACCTGGATCTACTTTAGTAATACCAAGTTCAAATAAAGCATTTTCACCATATTCTAATATTTTAGCATTCATATCCTTTGCTGTTTTATCATAAATCTCTTCGATACGTGCTGGATGAATACGACCATCCTTTATTAAAGTGTCAAGTGCAACACGAGCAATCTCTCTTCTTAAAGGATCAAAAGAAGATAAAACAATAGTTTCTGGTGTATCATCAATAATTAAATCAACACCCGTAACCGCTTCAATTGTTCTAATATTTCTTCCTTCACGTCCAATAATACGTCCCTTCATTGAATCATCTGGTAAATTCACAACTGTAACTGTTTGTTCACTAGCAACATCTGCTGCATACTTTTGCATACTTTCAACTATTAATTGTTTAGCCTTTTTATCAGCTTCCAACTTCGCTTGAGCTTCTCTATCTTTTATATAAGAAGCAATCTCTAAATTCATTTGCTCTTCTACTCGTTTTAAAACAAGTTCTCTAGCTTTTTCTTTCGAACACTTTGAAATCTCTTCCAACTTTTCAATTTGTTCATTAATAAGATCATCCACTTTTGCTTTTTCATTATCTAATTCTTTTTGTCTCTTATTTAATTTGTTCTCTTTATCATCTAAATTACTTTCTCTTTGTTGTAAATTATTATCTCGTCTTTCAATACTATCTTCACGAGCTTCTAATCTTTTTTCAGTATTTCTAATTTCTTCCTTCTTTTCTTTTAATTCAGCATCAATATCATCACGATATTGTCTAGCTTCCTTTTTAGCTTCCTCTAGATGTTTTTCCTTGATACTTTCAGCATCACTTTTAGCTTTATTTAAAATACTTTCTGCTTTAGTATTAGATGATTTCATTTTTATATTATTAAATATAAACATTATTATTGATCCAACAACAAGTCCAACAATGAGTAGCAAAATGGAGATAATTATTTGATTCATATAAATCCTCCATTTCCATAAGTAGTTTAACCACTCTAATAATATTGTAATAGGAATTAAGTTAGATGTCAATAGAAAAAAGTAATATGTGAAAACATATTACTCAGATTTTCCAATTTCTAACTCATCATTGTTATTATAAAATTCTCTAATTTTTTGTTCAATTTCTTTCATTACATTAGGATTTTTCTTAAGCCATTCCTTAACATTTTCTTTTCCTTGCCCAACTTTTTCACCATTATAAGAATACCAAGCGCCACTCTTTTCTAAAACATTTGCTTGAGCACCTAAATCTACAATTTCACCAGTTCTTGATACTCCTTCACCATACATAATATCCACACTACACGTTTTAAAAGGTGGGGCCATTTTGTTTTTTACAACCTTAATGTTTGTTTTATTACCCTTAACATCAGTACCAGCTTTAATTTGTTCTCCTCTTCTAATTTCTAAACGAACTGAAGAATAAAATTTCAAAGCTCTACCACCTGGAGTAACTTCAGGATTCCCAAACATAACACCTACTTTTTCACGTAATTGATTAATAAAAATACAAACTGTATTAGTTTTATTAATAATCCCTGATAGTTTACGTAAAGCTTGACTCATTAAACGAGCTTGAAGTCCTACATGAGAATCACCCATCTCTCCTTCAATTTCTGCTTGTGGAACTAAAGCAGCAACAGAATCAATAACAATCACACTTATTGCCCCACTCCTAACTAAAGCCTCACATATTTCTAAAGCCTGCTCCCCATTATCTGGTTGTGATAATAATAAATCATTAATATCTACTCCCAAATGAGATGCATAAACAGGATCCAAAGCATGCTCTGCATCAATAAACGCACATTTGCCTCCCCCTTTTTGAGCTTCTGCAATAGCATGAAGCGCAAAAGTTGTCTTACCACTTGATTCAGGACCATATATTTCTATTATTCTACCCTTAGGATATCCTCCAATTCCTAGCGCCATATCTAAAGATATTGAACCACTAGATATTACTTCTATATTTTGGTGCTCACGCTCACCTAATTTCATCACCGCACCTTTACCAAATTGCTTTTCTATATCCTTCATAACTTGTTCTAAAGTTTTATCTGCCGAAGTTTTTTCCATTATATACCTCCTCTACGACATAATAATTATATAATAAAAAAAGTATCCTGTCAATACTTTTTACGAACATTTGTACATAATTTCTACACTCTATTATTTGCAGTTTTTATATAAGATCTTATTCCATCTTTTTAATATTCAATTGTTTACCAATTTTATCAACTACAACATAAAAAACAATACCATATATAATATTAACAATTAAAGAACTATAAATACCACAAATCAAAGTTCCCGAAATAAAACGTGTATATCCAACAATACATAATAATAAATAACTAACAACCTTAAAAAGAACTATAATAACAATATTTAAGCCATTTATATTAAATATATTCATTGTAATATAATTATAAATAACTATAATAGCAACACTTATTATAACAAAAGAAAAAGTATTAACAAAGATACTATCTGTATAAATAATATCATAACAAAGTCCTGTAATCGCACTAATTCCCATAAACTTTAATTGATTATTATTAAAATATGGATATAAAATAGTTAATGCAGTAACCGTAAATAAAGGAAGCAAAGCTGAATTTAAACTAACTAAATTAGTAAATACACCTTCTAATATAAAGGAAATAATAATACCAATCGCAATCATTATTTTACCTCTCTTTTTAAAACCGAAACAACAGTCAAATCATTAATATCTGCAGATGGTTTTACCTGAACAACTTTTGTTAAATCATATTCATCCATAACAACCTTTTTTACATTACCAATAAGGATTCCAGATGGAAAAGACTCACTTAACCCAGTTGTAACAACTTCAGAATCTTTACTAATTTCATCACTATCACTTATACCTTCAATTAAATAACATCCACATTTACTATCATAACTAGAAAGTAATCCATATACACTTTTATCTTTAAGCTTAACCTTAACAGATATTTTGTTGCTCAACTCATCAGTTGTTAATAATTTTACAGTACTAGTAAAATTACTTGTTTTAATAACTTTACCAATCAATCCTTTATTAACCACAACAGCTTGCCCTACTCTAACACCCTTTTTTGTACCTTTATCAATTGTTAATGTATTATACCAAGAATTAATATTACGACTAGTAACATTAGCATGAATATAAGTGTATTCAGACATAGTACCATCTAATTTTAATTGTTCTTTTAAAGCCGTAATTTCATCTTGTAATTCTCCAATTTGTGCAATATATAAATCTGTCTTACTAACCTTATCCTTTATTTTTCTATACTTTTTATATATTTCATTTTTCTCATTATGTTCATGAATCTTATCCTTAACAAGTCCAAATGGAGCATAAACGATTCTAACTACCAATACCCCACTATCCTTAATAGCTTTTTCAAAAAAATTTAACTTACGTTCTTCCTTAACATCTTTTACCGTTAATCCTAACATTATAGCTATTAGTAAAACAATACCTAAAATAATATATCTTGCATTCTTTTTCTTGTTACTCATAAACATCACCTATTCCTTATGATATATTATTTAACAAATTTTATCAAGATTAATATGAATTTTTATTTATATTTTACATATCACCATTTTGCAACAAACTATAGTATTTGTCATAGCCAATAATAACATGATCAACTACTTTTATCCCCATTATATCTCCAACATTAATTAATGACCTAGTTATTTCTATATCTTGTTTACTTGGAAAAACATTTCCTGATGGATGATTATGAACACATATAATTGCACTAGCATTAACTAAATAAGCTTCTTTAAACACTTCTCTAGGATGTACAACGCTATAATTTAAAGTACCAATAAACAGTAGTTTATCTTTAATTACTCTTTTATTATTATCAAGATAAATACAGTAAAATTTTTCCTGATTAATATCAGTTAATTTATTCTTATAATATTCAAAAACTAATTCACAATTTGTTAATTTAACATTTTTTATATCTTTAATATCATTTATTCTTTTGGATAACTCCACTGCCGCTAATAATTCACAAGCCTTAGAATCTTTAATACCATCAATACTAATTAATTGTTCATATGTAATATTTCTAAGATTGTTAATTCCGCCTATACTATTTAACAAAATAGAAGCTAAATCTTTTGCTGAATACTTTTTTGTACCTGTTTTAAGCAAAATAGCAATTAACTCTTCATCACTTAAATTAGCAGCCCCATATTTAATTAACCTTTCACGTGGTCGATCATATATCTGTAAATCCTTAATCTTTGTCGTCATTCAACACTACCTCTTCATAACTGCTTAACTGTTGATTAATTATTTCACCAATTACTGTATTATCATTTGTATTAATCAAAATATTATCCAAATTATTAATTTTATCAATAAATTTACTATTACTTATATAAAATGTCTCAACTTCTTTAACTTTATCTTGATAATAAGTTTTTATCTTTTCAACATTTTCACTGTTTTTACAAATTGCTATATAAACTTTATATAACCCATCCTTTTGTTGATATACATAATTTTCTAAATTAATAGTATTAGCTTCCATTTTTTCTTTATTTTCAAATTCACCATACTTAAAAAAATATAATTGTTCCCCTTCTTTATAAACCGTAATAGCTGATGAATCAGTATATTCATGAAGTACAAAATAAGACAAGAAAAAACCAATTATCAAAGATACAAAAATAAGCATTAAATATTTTTTCATTCTATCACCGCTATAATTGTAACTTAATAATCAGTCTTAATTTGTCGAATTATTTACCTTCGTCTTTTTTATCCAATTTAACCAAAACTTCTCTTGGTTTAGAACCATTAGCTGGTCCAATTATCCCACGATCTTCCAATAAATCTATACATCTAGCTGCTCGATTATATCCTAATCTGAATCTTCGTTGAATTAATGATGTACTAGCTTTACCTTGTTCTAAAATAAACTCAACAATATCATTATATAAAGGTTCTTCATAATCATCCTTATTCATCATCGTCGTTGCACCCTTATCTTCATTGGCAACTGTCAAATTATCATCATACTTAGCTTTCTGCTGACCGCACACATAATCAACAATTGCTTTAGTCTCTTCTTCCGAAATAAATGTACCTTGAATACGAACAGGAACACTCTCACCTTGTGGTAGATAAAGCATATCACCTTTACCAAGCAATTTTTCTGCCCCCACTGTATCCAAAATTGTACGAGAATCAATACCACTAGAAACAGCAAATGATATACGAGATGGAATATTCGCTTTAACCACACCTGTAATAACATCAGTTGACGGTCTTTGAGTAGCAACAATTAAATGAATTCCCGCAGCTCTTGCCATTTGTGTAATACGCATAATTGAATCTTCTACTTCTTTAGCAGCAACTAACATCAAATCAGCTAACTCATCAATTATAACCACTATATAAGGCATATGAGATATTTTCTCACTCTCACTCAACTTTTCATTCTTTTTATCAATATATTTGTTATAACTTGTTATATTCTTTGTTTTACTCTCTTCAAAAACATCATAACGTCTTTCCATCTCACTAACAATCTTTTGAAGTACTATATTAGCCTTTTTAGGATTAGTAACAACTGGTGTAAGTAAATGCGGTATTCCATTATATATAGATAACTCAACTTTTTTAGGATCCACAAGAACCAATTTAACTTCATCTGGTTTAGCTCTCATAAGAATACTTGCTAAAATACTATTTATGCACACAGACTTACCACTACCAGTAGATCCTGCAACCAATAAATGTGGTGTTTTATTAATTTCCATCCATTGTGGTTCACCCATTATATCTCTACCTAATACTGTTATCAATTTACTATCACTAAGTTTACTAGGTATACTTGTCAACACTTCCCTAACGCCCACCATTGATACCTGAGCATTAGGAAGTTCAACTCCAATTGTCTTTTTACCAGGAATTGGCGCCTGAATACGTACATCTTTAGCTGCTAACGAAAGAGCAATTTCTCTATTTAAACTTAATATCTTACTCACCTTTGTACCCGCTTTAATCTCAAGCTCATACTGTGTAACAGCAGGTCCTACATGCGCAGCTACAACTTTACTTTCGATTCCAAAATCTGTTAAAACCTGCGTTAAAACCGGTATATTCTTTTTTATAATATCATTATTATCTTTAGTTCCAATTTTAATAGGTTTGTTAAGAAGTGTAATCGGAGGAAACTTATAATCCTTACTATTATTTCCAACATTAACTTCTTTTACTTCAACAACTTGATCTTCAACCTTAGCTTCTTCATTTTTTAACTCATCAATGCTAGAAATAACTACTTGATTATTAACGTCATCACAAACATCCTTGTTTTTTTCTTTATGTCTAATAGAACTCGTAGCTTTTTGTACACCTTCTTTAGTTTTCTTAACCATATCAAAAATAGACATTCCAGTAAACATAATAAAACCACAAATAACCAAAACAATAGCTACAACACTTGCTCCATTAAGTGTAAGCAATCCACAGAATATAGAAGCGAATACTGCTCCTACTACTCCACCACCTTGAATATTACTACCTTCAGTTACAAAAGACATCATATTTGAAATCGTCTCCTGAACAATTGTCACACCATTTTCCAATATCTTGAAATGATCTACATCAAGTGTATCACTAGCAAGCGTTTTAATATATCCAACATGTGAAAGAATTAATATAGCTGTAAACATAATGTAAAAGCCAACTAACTTTGCTGTAAAATATTCTGGATCTTTTCGTTTTACAATCATATATATACCACATAATCCAATCAATACAAGTAAAACAGCCCACCACGATCCAGCAATAAAAGCTGCAAAACCCTTAATTATATTAGCAATTATTCCAAATGGACAACATCCAATAATAGAAAGCAACAATAAAGCTATCCCTTTTAATTCAATAACATAATCCTTTGCTGGACCCTTAGCATCTTTTCTTTTTTTTCTTTTTGCCATATTATCACTACCATTCCTAACTAATTATATCATATATTTTTTAAATTTAAATATTTTTTTATTATTAAAAGGTATCTTAAAACATAATCATTAATTTTTTTAATCATAATAAACCAAAACTTATACAAACAGTATATCATGTATACAAATGTTTGTCAATGGTTTTTTTCAAAAAATGTCAAACAAATTCCTAATAGATAAAAAAGCAATTATTTTACTAATTGCTTATCCTTAACATAAGTTAAGTTCTTAATACTATACGGTATTTTCTTAAATTTAAAATAATCCACACCATAAATACTATTTAAATCCAATATAACTCTTTGATTAGTATCTATTTTCTTTCCCTTAAATCCTGGATAACAATGAATAATATATTTTTTTACCTTATCCAAACAACTCATATAATTACTCTCATTAATACGTTCATTAGTAACAAATGAAAGAAAACTAAATAACCTTTCCTTATCTGGCATAAGAATTTGACTAGTTAAAACAGATGCAATTACATCATATAAACATCTTCGATAATTAACAACTCCATCCGATAATTCACACCTAGTACTATAGTTATTACAATCAATTATTTTATTCTTAGCTATATCATACGCACTAACTACTTCATTTATAGGATAATCATAATCCCTTTCTACAATAGTAATATATTTACTATTATATGCTAAAAAAGAACTTCTCAACTCCGTCTCAATAGATGTATATAATTCAATAATATTATCCATAATAATTTTATATGTTGTTTCTTTATAATGCCTATATGATTTTATTTCTTTTATGACATACAAACCATCCTTTATTTGATAAGCATCATAATCAAAATTATCAACACAATTATTAATTACTACCTGTATAAATTTTTGTGATGCATTTTTCCTATTTAAAGGTATAACTTTATTATCAAACATTAAAATATCATTACCAACATTATCTTCAATAATTTTTATCATGCATAATTCTCCTCTCTATTATATGGTATTTCTACAATTACTTTTGTTCCTTTTCCTTCCGCAGATTCAAAAGTAAGATTGCCATTATGAGCCTTAATTATCTCATCAGATAGCGCCAACCCAAGACCTGTACCCCTTTTCTTTGTCGTAAAAAATGGTGTCTTTAGCTTATCAAAAGTATCCCTGCTAATTCCACTTCCATTATCTTCTATAATAATATCTAATTTATTATTATTGATAATATTTCTAATAATTATTTCTCCTTTATCTTTATCCATAGCTTCAACACCGTTTTTAATCAAATTAATCAACACTTGTCCTAATCTTTTATAATCTCCATTAACATATATTTCATCATCAATTATATTCTTTTTTAAAATAATATTTTGTTGTTTAAAAAGTGGTTTAAGTGATTCAATAACCTCTTCTAACAACATATTGATATCCATAATATCCATCTCTACACTACTTTTATTAACTAACATAAAATCCTGTAAAAGAATAAGCAATCTATCAATTTCGTTTCTAATTATTGGAATATATTTCATAACTTGTTTCTTATCATTAACATTTAACATATCCAAATAAGCTTTAATAACCGCAATAGGATTCTTAATTTCATGTGTTATTTTAAACAAAGATAACCTTATCTGTTTCTCATGCAATAGTTCTTTATAATTCAAATGATATCTCATCATTTTATCGCCTTCATCATAAAGATAATATATAATATGAATAACAAAATAATTTAGAACCATAATCACAAAAAGATTAATTATATTAAATTCATTTAAAAGATTAAAATTAAAAATCTTTATCCATAAAAGAAAACAAATATATTGAAAAAGCAAAAATATATCAATAAAAAAATAATCAGATAATTTATTATTAAATATGTTTAAAATATTTAATAATAAATATGGTATCATCATAAGTAACAAATAATTATACTCTCCATAATATAAAAATAACATCATTAAAGCAATAATATTAGCTATAACATAATTCTTCTTCAAATATCCAATTAAAACTAAACTAGATAGTATTAATAGATTTAAAGTAACATTATTTTTACTATACCTATAAACTAAGAAAAATGAAGAAAACAAAGAAAAAGAGAAAAAAATTTTTTTATTAACACTACTTATATTCTTATTTGAAGCCAAAAATAAATTATAAATAATTAAAGGAAACAATATAAAAATAACATCAATCAATACATCTTCAAACAAATTCATTTTCATCACCCAAAATAATTATATATATTTAATATGTCATAATTTGTCGAATAATGTAGAAAAAAAAAGAAAACTGTTGTTTTTTCAACAGTTTACTTCAAATTATTAATTAATTTAACCAATTTATGTGCATCTTTACCTAAAATAATTTTAAGCTCATTTCCAACTTCCAAAATTCCTTGTGCACCTAACTTTTGAATAGCCTCTTTATCAGCTTTATTAACATCTTTTAATGTAACAATAAACCTTGACTTATTTACCTCATACTTTATAACGTTATCTTTGCCACCTAAATATTGAATCAACTTATTAACCTCTAAATTAAAATCTTTTTTACTTGAACGTACAATAGCAACTGCAAAAATAACCAAAATAACAAATAATACAATATACTCAATAATATTCATTTTTATCACCATCAAGATTATACTATAAAAAAATAAAAAAGTAAAATCACTATTTTTGTAGATTATATTGAATATTTTTTAAAAACAGTGTATGATAAATTTGGTGATCAGATGAAAAACATTTCTAAATACAAAGTAGATAATGGTATTTTAATAAGTATTATTGCCTTTGCACTTATAAGTATTATTAGTATCATAAGTGCACAAAAACTATTACCAAGTTATATGAATGATTTATATCTAAAACAAATACTTTGGTATTCCATAGGTTTTATCATAGCCTATTTTATTATGTTTATAGGTAATGATATCATTTTCAGAAACATTAAAATACTATACATTATTGGTGTTATATCATTAATACTAGTATTATTTTTTGGTCAAACCATCAATAATGCTAAATGCTGGTTTGGATTTGGTTCATTCGGTATTCAACCTAGTGAATTTATGAAAATTATTCTTATCATTATGATAGCTAATATGATTAAAGAATTTCGTGAAAACAACGACAATCCAAGTATCTTCGATGAATTTAAATTTCTAATTAAAGTTGCTATAATCGTATTGATACCAAGTCTTTTAACTTTTCTAGAACCAGATACCGGAGTCGTATTAATATATTTATTGATAACCATTATCATGTTATTTGTAGCAGGTATTAGATACAGATGGTTTTTAATAGTAATAAGTTTTTTAGCCCTAACTGTAGGAAGTATTTTAACAATATACTTTTTAAACACTAATTTATTTATCAAAATATTTGGAACATCTTTCTTCTTAAGAGTTGATAGATTACTAGATTGGTCAAGTGGAAGTGGTTATCAACTTCAGAATGGAATGACAGCAATTGGGTCAGCCGGACTATTCGGTAGTGGATGGAATAATACACCAATATACTTTCCCGAACCACAAACAGATTTTATCTTTGCTGTTTTCTCATCAAATTTTGGACTAATAGGATCTGTTTCACTAATATGTTTAATAATCTATTTTGATATAAAACTAATATCAACATCTATAAATAGTCAAAAAAATATCAATAAATATGTTATTGCGGGAATATTAGGAATGCTCATATATCAACAATTTCAGAATATAGGTATGACAATAGGAATAATGCCTATTACTGGTATTACACTACCTTTTATAAGCTATGGTGGTTCCAGTTTACTTAGTTATATGATCATGGTAGGAATCATCTTTAACATATCAAACGACTCACTAAGATATACAAATTAAGACTCATTTGATTCTACTTAAATAGTAAAATCAAATGAGTCTATTTTTTTCTATTCTTTAACTTTTCCTTTTTGTACTTCATATACCATTGGAAGCATTATCTTTAATGGCAATAGTTTTTGTAAAATATGCACCATTTTGATATTATTACCTGGGATAATTACCTTCTTCCTTTTAAGCATCTTTTTTATAGCATAATTAGCTACATAGGAAGCTTGTTTAGATGGCATACTAAACTCCACCTTAGCTACTTTATTAAACTCAGTATCAACAGGGCCTGGGCATAAACAGCCAACATATACATTGCTTTTAGATTTCTTTAATTCTTCTGATATAGCCATAGTTAAATTATAAACATAAGCTTTCGTAGCATAATAAGTTGCCATTAAAGGTCCTGGTGAGAAAGCAGCCGATGAAGCAACATTTAATATATAACCACTATTACGTTTCATCATATCATTAATAAATAATTTTGTCAGAGTATGCACACATTTGATATTTAAATCTATCATATCCATCTCACGTTCTAACTTAGTCATATAAAATTCTCCTAACATACCAAAACCAGCATTATTAATTAGTATATCGATATTTTCATCCTTTACCATATCATGTATTTTTACACAATTAAAAGTAGATGCTAAATCCATAGGTATTATTTTAACATTTGTCTTTAAACCTTTTTTTATTGATTCTAACCTACCTTTTCTTCTTGCAACTAAAATCAAATCATATCCCATATTGCTTAATATATAAGCAAATTCTCTCCCTAAACCAGAAGATGCTCCAGTTATTAATGCCTTCATATCATCACTCCTATTTTAATTATAAAGCAATTATTAAAAATGTTCAAGAAAAAATGACTATTTGTCATTCTTTTTTAAAACATCTCGCAATTTCTTTTTAATTCTTTGAATAGCATTATCAATAGATTTAGTATCCTTTTCTAAAACCTGTGCAATTTGTTTGTAAGTAAAACCATTAATTAACAATTCAAACACCTGTTTTTCTTTGTTTGTTAATACTTTCTCAGATTTATTTATTAAAATATTAACATAATCTTCACTAATAATAATGTTTTCTGGAATATGATTATCATCCTTCAATAATTGAGTACTAAAATCCTGACTATCAAAAGACAACGATTCATTCAAAGCTCTATGTTTCAATCTTTTAGCCCTTGTTATTGAAGATATCATACTTCTTTTTATACACGTTCTTGCATAAGTATAAAAAGTACTTTCATATGATTCATCAAAACAATCAATAGCATTTAATAACCCAATCATTCCTTCCTGTTCTAAATCAGCTATCTCTAAACCAATATTATTTGATACATTAATCAATTTAACAGCAATATTCTTAACCAAAGGTCGATACTTTTCTACCATTATATCATGAGCATCTTCATTACCTTCAGAAATAAATTGAATTAATTCATAATCATTATAATCTTGATATTCCATTAATTACCTCGACTTTCCAATGCTTTAAAAAGAATAATACCAGTCGCTACTGAAGCATTTAAACTATTTACCGTTCCTTTCATCGGTATACTAGCAATAAAATCACATTGTTTCTTTACAAGTTCGCTTAATCCATGACCTTCATTACCACATATAATACATATTTTACCACTATAATCAATAGTACTATAATCCTGCCCTTTCATATCAGTTCCAACAATCCAAAAACCAGCTTTTTTTAATTCCTTAATTGTATTAGTAAGATTAGTAACTCGAATGATATTTACTTTATCTGCTGTTCCCGCACTTGTTTTTAACACTGTATCATTAACCATAACTTGTCTATCTTTTGGAATAATTATACCATCCACTTTAGCTGCTTCTGAACTTCTTATAATTGCACCAAAATTATGGGGGTCTTCAATATGATCTAACATAACCAAGAAAGATGCATTAGTATCTAACTGACTATACTCAAAATCAATTACATCTAAAATTATACCTTGATTAACTTTAGGATATTTACTCAATCTTTTTTTATCAAGATACTCAACCTCCACACTATTATTAATCATAGATAATATTTCTTGATCCTTAAAACTATTAGATAAAAAAACTTTTCTAACCTTATTAGTTTTCAAATATTCTTTAGCCACATTTTTACCATATACTAACATATTTTCTCCTTAATTATTTTAATAATTTCTTCCAATCTGTCCCTATTATTAAGATATAAATACCCAATTAAAGCTTCAAACCCTGTAGACAATTTATAAGTTATTATATCCGTATTTTTAGGACTTTTATGACTTTTATGATTACGAGCTCTTTTTACAATAATAAGTTCTTCATCATTTAATATCTTATTACTTATCAATTCATTTAAAATTAAAGACTGTCCTTTTGCACTAACATATTTAGTAGCTTCTTTTTGCAATTCATTAACCTTAACAACACCTTTATCAATTAAGTAACATCTAATATATAATTCAAAAACACTATCACCTAAATAAGCTAAAGTTAAAGAATTATTCATAAAACCACCTATCAAAAGTTATATTTTTTATTAAACCATCTTTTATATCATTAATTACAACACTATAAACTTTATCGTAATCAACTTCGCCACCTTTAATTAAACAACCCCTTCTTTTTCCTATCATATCCAAAGCATCAACTATATCTTCATATTCATCAATATTATATCTTTCTTTTAAATAATTAGGATAATATTTCTTTAAAAAATCAATAATATAAAATACTACTCTATCAATTGGTAATACTTCTTCTTTAATAGCTGTTGTACTAGCAAGATTAAAAGCAATTGTATCATTATCAAATTTAGGCCATAAAATACCTGGAGAATCCAATAATTCTAGTTCATTATCTACTCTTATCCAATTAAGTTGTTTAGTCACACCAGGCTTATTACCTGTATTAACAACTTTTTTATTAACCAATCTATTAATTAAAGTACTTTTACCTACATTAGGTATACCAACAACTAATACTCTTATTTTTCTTTTAGATAATCCTTTATCTAATCTTTTATTAAATGATTCTTCCATTAAATCTTTAGTTATATTTATAACTTTATTTATCTTATCATGAATTAAGTCTAAAGTAATAACCGTATATCCCTTTTCTTCATAATAATTAATCCATTTACCAGTCTCTATCTTATCACATAAATCATACTTTGTCATAATAAGAATTCGCTTTTTATTTTTAATATATTCATCAATATCTTTTATTTTTGATGAATATGGTATTCTAGCATCTATTACTTCATAAACAACATCAATACGATTAATATTTTCATTTATCAATCTTTTAGTTTTAGCCATATGACCTGGATACCAATTGATTTGGCTCTTTTGAAACACCTTTTCATTATCTTGATTATTCATTAGAAATCACTTCCTT
>CADBLY010000111.1 GCA_902795725.1 uncultured Erysipelotrichaceae bacterium | reverse complement strand
GAAAAAAATCTATCATAGATAGAATTTTATTTCAAATTAGCTACATATTTTAATGTTCTAACCATTTGAGAAGTATAACTATATTCATTATCATACCATGCTACTACTTGAACTTGATATAAATCATCATCTATTTTACTTACCATAGTTTGAGTTGCATCAAATAATGAACCTTCAGATATACCAATTATATCCGTTGATACAAGTGGTTCTTCAGTGTAACCAAACGATTGATTTGCATGCTCTTTCATATAATCATTAATTTTTTCAACAGTTACATCAGTTCCTTTAACAACAGCTATAAGAATAGTTGTTGATCCTGTTGGAACAGGTACTCTTTGAGCCGAACCAATTAATTTACCTTGTAATTCTGGTATAACTAGTCCTATAGCTTTAGCAGCTCCTGTTGAGTTTGGTACAATATTAACAGCTCCCGCTCTTGCCCTTCTTAAATCACCCTTACGATGTGGTCCATCTAATAACATTTGATCACCAGTATAAGCATGAACAGTTGTCATAATACCACTTTCAATTTTATATAAATTATTCAAATTATAAGCCATAGGAGCTAAACAATTGGTTGTACAAGATGCTGCACTAATAACCTGATCATTTGCATCCAAAATACCTTCATTAACACCATATACAATAGTTTTTAAATCATTACCAGCCGGAGCAGATATAATAACCTTTTTTGCGCCTGCCTTAATATGCGCACTTGCTTTTTCTTTTGAAGTAAAGAAACCAGTACACTCTAATACAACATCAACGTCTAACTTTTTCCAAGGTAAATTTGCTGGATCAGCTTCCTTATAAATTCTTATTTCTTTCCCATCAACTATAATTGAATTCTCAGTACTTTTTATTTCATGACCTTCATATCTTTTTTGAGCAGAATCATACTTAAGAAGATGCGCAAGCATATCTGGACTTGTTAAGTCATTGATTGCTACCACATCAACTTCACTTCCAAACATTTGTCTAAAAGCTAATCTTCCTATTCTTCCAAAACCATTTATTGCTACCTTCATTTTATCTCCTTCTTTCTAATCAAAACTACTTCCACCAACAAATTCCCTTAAGATAGAATCACTTGGTATAGTATCAGCTGGTATCGGTAAAAAATTTCTTAAAAAATTAATTAATCTTAAACTTTCAGCATATTCCATGCTATCTTCCCTTACATTAAACAAAAGTGGTTCTACATATGTTTTTAAAACTCCAATTTCATAGATAAGCGCTGAATTAATCACACTATCAACATCATCTTGATATGGAAAAATATTATTTACTTCTCCTAATTGAATATTAGTCCACATTTTTAAAGTATCTTCCGCACTAGTTCCTCTACTTTTTTTATCACGAATAATTCTTCTTAATTTTCTAACATCACTAGTATGAACATGAGTATGATTATCAATATTTATTTGAGTAAGTGGACTTATATATATCTTATATTTATCATCTCTTAAAACTGTAAGTGTTAAAGCATCATTTAAAGCATGTAATCCTTCTATAATTATTATATCATTATCACCTAATTTTAACCAATTATCTTTATATTCTCTCCTACCAGTAACAAAATTAAAACTAGGTAATAATACTCCTTCATTATTTAATAATTTATTCATATGTTTATTAAATAATTCAACATCAACAATATCTAATCCTTCAAAATTATAATTACCATATTTATCTTTTTGACGATCATTAACATCTAAAAAATAATCATCAATTGAAATAGAATGTGGATTATAACCCAAACTTTTTAAATGCACAGCTAATCTTTTAGCCATCGTCGTTTTACCACTCGAAGATGGCCCAGCTATCAATACCATTTTAACATTAGCCTTATCGATTTTCTCAGCTAAACTACTTAATTCTCTATTAAAGTATACTTCAGCCAATGATATTAAATCTTCAATATGACCAGATGATACTATTTTATTTAAATCAGCAGCATTTTTAACATTTAATTCTCTTCCCCATTTTGTATATTCTAAAAATTTATCAAATACTTTTTCATGATGTTTATAATCAAGTACTACTTCTGGATTAAAAATATCAGGTAACTGCATAACAAAACCATTATCCTTAATAAAATACAATTTAAATTTATTAATAGATTTAGTTGAATAAGCCATCTTACCATAAAAATAACCAATAGTATGATGTAATCGATATAAATTAATATAAGTATTAGAAATATATTTTAAAACATTTACTTTATCATACTCATCATTTTGCTTAAAAAACTTAATTGCATCCATTCTTGGAACAACTATCTTTTCAAACCTATAATCATTACTAACAATATTATACATTTCATTTTCAATATTATCTAAGATATCCTGATTAATATATGCATCTTCAATCGTACAATAAACTCCATTATCTTGTGAGTGATGACATATTAGTTTAGCTTTATCTCCAAGCACATTATTAACAGCTAATAAAAGAATAAATCTCGCACTTCTATTATAAACAGAGCTTCCAACCAAACTACTACGATCATAAAATATAACTTCACAATCTTTCTTTATTGTATCACCTAAATCAACTAAAGAATTATTAGCAATACAAAGAATAATATCATAATCAAATTGATCTTTAAAAACATCACTTACTTCCTTATATGTAGTATCTTCTGCTACCGTAATGGTATTGTTATTAAAAGAAACTTTAAACTCCTTAGCCATTTTATCCCTCTATTCTTTAATAAAATTATACTACATAATATGAAGATTTGTAAAGTTTTTGAATATTTTTTATTAAATACTACTATTATAATATAGGAGATGATAACCATGATGATACCTACAGTAATAGAAAAAAGCGCAAATGCAGAAAGAGCTTATGATATTTATTCAAGATTATTAAAAGATAGAATTATTATGTTAAACGGAGAAATAGATGATAATGTATCTAATATTATAGTTGCCCAATTATTATATTTAGATTCATTAAGTAACGATGATATAAGTTTATATATTAATTCTCCAGGTGGTAGCATAACCGCAGGAATGGCTATTTATGATACAATGAACTTTATAAAAAGTGATGTATCAACAATATGTATTGGCATGTGTGCATCCATGGCAGCCTTTTTACTAAGTAGTGGAGAAAAGAAAAAAAGATACTGTCTACCCAATAGTGAAGTTATGATTCATCAACCATTAGGAGGAGCCCAAGGTCAAGCAACAGAAATAAAAATAGCAGCCGAAAGAATATTAAAACTAAAAGATAAATTAAACCATATCTTAGCCACAAACACCAATAAAGATTTAAAAACTATTGAACAAGATACCGAAAGAGATTATTATTTAAGTTCCAAAGAAGCATTAGACTATGGTTTAATAGATAAAATAATAGATTAAATTAAAAACAATTTTCACCTATGACTCGCCTGCCCTAAAGTGCAGACTCACAAAAGGAAAGCTTACGCTTTCCTTTTACGGTCCGACTACGCGGCCCTATTACTGCTACCTATTGCTTACGCAATAGACAGCTCCAACTTGATATATTCGAATTCCTTAGTCATCGAATATTCATCAATCTTCTATATTACACTATTCGTCTATGATGAGATTTTAGAGTTATAGACATTGATAACTGGGCGGACAGCGCCGCCGCTGTAGTCCACGCGCCACACATAAGACGAAGAATCATGATATGGAGTCATTGTCCAATAACCATAATTACTATTATACATCCAATCATAAGCTATTGCATCCACTTCAAAACAACTTCCTTTACAAATTTCTTTTCTTTCAATTGGTATTTCATCATATTAAATTAATCTCGCACTATATCCATCTACTGTTTTTAATTCACTATTTTTAAACATTGTAGTTGCCCAAGAATCTATCACATATTTTATTTCTGATGAATTATATGATGTTGTACAGTTTGTCCCTACCCAAGAATCATTAACATAACCACAATTTTCACTTGTATAATAAGCCATTCCACCAATACTTCCATCTCCTACAATGTCATATGCTGGAATCTCACTTGATCTACTAACCGAGATATTTATTTGTATATGATCCTTCATAACTTCATAGTCATCTCCAGCATTT
>CADBLY010000110.1 GCA_902795725.1 uncultured Erysipelotrichaceae bacterium | reverse complement strand
GTTTATGGTGGAGTAGCATATTGTAAAAATTTTAGTGAAGGATTAACAAATGTTTACGATGAATCAGACATAAAATATGTTGTTGACACTTGGGTTAATGCTGCTTTTATAAATAATAAAGTAAAAGAAGTAAATGGCTATAGTGCAAGATTAATAACAATTGAAGAATGGAGATCTTTAGATAATACATACATATGGAAATATAATCATGATGGATGGTATGGATATTGGACAATGAGCATTGATATTAAGGGGTATGTTTTTGGAATAAGAAACGATGAGACGACTATGGCTTCTAACGATAATCGTTGTACAATCCGTCCAGTTGTCAATGTCTATAAATCAGCCATAGAAACTAATAATAATGAATAATGTAAAAATTGAAAAATAGATAGATATTTATCTATTTTTTTGATATACTAAATGGCAGGTGATAGTATGGATAAGATAGTTATTAAGGGAGCTAGAGAAAATAATTTAAAGAATATAGATTTAGAACTGCCTAAGAATAAGTTAATTGTCATGACGGGAGTATCTGGTAGTGGGAAAAGTAGTTTAGCTTTTGATACGATATATGCAGAAGGTCAAAGGAGATATGTGGAGAGTTTATCGGCTTATGCTAGACAGTTTTTAGGTGGAACAGAAAAGTCTAATGTTGATAGTATTGAAGGTTTAAGTCCAAGTATTTCTATTGATCAAAAAACTACGCATAATAATCCTCGTAGTACAGTTGGAACAGTAACGGAGATATATGATTATTTAAGGCTTTTATTCGCACGTATTGGTGTACCTTATTGTCCGAATCATAATATACCTATTAGTAGTCAATCAGTTGAAGAGATGACTTTGCAAATACTTAAATTAGATGAAGGAACGAAGATTAGAGTATTAAGCCCAATTGTTCATCATAAGAAAGGTACTTTTAAAGACAAATTAAATGAATTAAGAAAAGATGGTTATGTTAGAGTACGTATTGATGGGGTTGATTATGATTTAAATGATGAGATTGATTTAGAGAAGAATAAAAATCATGATATTGATGTTATAGTTGATAGATTAATAATTAAAGAAGGAATACGTAGTCGTTTATTTGAAGCGATTGAACTTGCATCTAAATTATCAAATGGTAAAGTTGTTGTTGATCCTGTTGGTAAAGATGAGATAGTTATGAGTGAAAATTATGCATGCCCACATTGTGATTTTTCTTTACCTGAACTTGAACCGCGTATATTTTCTTTTAATGCACCTTATGGAGCATGTGAGATGTGTAATGGCTTGGGTATAAGTAAAAATATTGATATTGATCTAATTATTCCTGACAAATCGAAAAGTATTAATGGTGGGGCAATTGAACCTTTAAATTTGGATGCGACTACAACGTTTGCAGAAATTCATGCGGTATCTAAATATTATGATATTGATTTAGATATGCCAATATCTAAAATGCCTATGGATAAGTTGGATATTATTCTATATGGTTCACCAGATGTTATGGAATTTAATTATTCATCACGTAATGGTAATACAAGAACAACTAATTCTTATTTTGAAGGTATAGTTAACAATTTAGAAAGACGTTATATTGAAACTAAAAGTGGATGGATAAGAGATTGGATTGAAAAATATATGGTTCAATCTACTTGTTTAAAATGTGATGGAGCACGGTTAAATGATTCTGTATTATCTGTTCTTGTTGGTAATAAAAATATATATGAAATAACGAAGCTATCTATTGGTGAGTTAAAAGAGTTTTTTTCTAATTTAAAACTTGGTGCTGAAGAAAGAGAAATTAGTGATTTAATTATTAAGGAGATTTTATCTCGTTTATCTTTTTTGATTAATGTTGGATTAGAGTACCTTACTTTAAATCGTATGGCTGGTACTTTATCTGGTGGAGAATCAAGTCGTATTAGATTAGCTACTCAGATTGGTTCTCGTCTTACTGGAGTATTATATGTATTAGATGAACCTAGTATTGGTCTTCATCAACGTGATAATAATCGATTAATTAAATCATTACTTGAAATGAGAGATTTAGGTAATACTTTAGTGGTAGTTGAACATGATACTGATACAATGCTTGCTTCCGATTACTTAGTTGATATTGGTCCACTTGCTGGATTACATGGTGGGGAAGTAGTAGCTTGTGGTACACCAGTGGAAGTAATGAATAATGATAATAGTTTAACTGGTAAATATTTGAGTGGTAAAATGAAAATTGAAGTTCCTTTAAAAAGGCGGAAAGGAAATAAAAAATATTTAGAAATTAAGGGTGCGTGTGAGAATAACTTAAAAAATATTAATGTTAAAATTCCACTTGGTAAATTTGTATGTGTGACAGGTGTATCGGGAAGTGGTAAAAGTACTTTAGTTAATGAAATATTATATAAAAGTGTTTTTAATAATTTATATAAAACTAAAGAAAAATCGGGTAAACATAAAAAAATTATTGGTCTTGAAAATATTGATAAAGTTGTTGATATATCACAAGATCCAATTGGACGTACACCACGTAGTAATCCAGCTACTTATACAGGTGTTTTTGATGAGATTAGAGATTTATATGCTTCGATGAAGGAATCGAAAATACGTGGATATGATAAAAGTAGATTTTCTTTTAATGTAAAAGGTGGAAGATGTGAAGCATGTTGGGGTGATGGCGTTAAAAAAATTGAAATGCATTTTCTACCGGATGTCTATGTTCCATGTGAAGTATGTGGTGGTACAAGGTATAATTCGGAAACTTTACAAGTAAAATATAAGGGAAAAAGTATATATGATGTATTAGAAATGCGGGTTGAAGAAGCATATGAATTTTTTGAAAATGTTCCGAAGGTTAGAAAAAAATTACAAATGCTTATGGATGTAGGACTTTCTTATGTTAAGTTAGGCCAGAGTGCACCTACACTTTCTGGTGGAGAAGCAGGACGTGTTAAACTGGCCAAGGAGTTACAAAAAAAGCCTACTGGTAAATCATTATTTATTTTAGATGAGCCTACTACAGGCTTGCATACTCATGATATAAAGAAATTATTAGATATTTTAAATAGAATAGTTGATAATGGCGATACAGTACTTGTTATAGAACACAATTTAGATGTTATTAAAGTTGCTGATTACATTATTGATTTAGGTCCAGAAGGTGGTTCAGGTGGAGGACAAGTTATTGCAACAGGTACTCCAGAAGAAGTATCTAAAATTGATAAAAGTTATACCGGACAATTTTTAAAAGATATGTTAGAATGATTAGGTGATTTGATGATATAGTTAATTAGCTTGGTACATTTTAGATGATTGATAATGTTTTTGTGATTTCTAATAAGGGCATTACCAGTGTATCTAATGGTTAAAAAGTTATTAATTTTAGATAATGTCTTGCATAAAATGATATTTTAGTGTATATTATATGTAGTACTTATTTCTTGGTGGAAAGAAACTCCAACTTTTTACTAGGTATAAGCGAATTTGAGAAAGGAGAATATGTATGGCTTTAAGTAAATTAAAAAAACAACAAATTGTTAAGAAGTTTGGACAAGATGAAAAAGATACTGGATCTATTGAAGTTCAAATTGCTATCTTAACTGAAGAAATAAACACTTTGACTGAACATTTTAAGGAACATAAGCAAGACCATCACTCAAAAAGGGGAATGCTTAAAAAGATTGGTCAAAGAAGAAGTTTATTAAATTATTTAAAAAATAAAGATGTTACAAGATATCGTAATATCATTAAAGCATTAGGCTTAAGAAAATAATATGGGCACTTCTTTAAGGAGTGTCTTTGATTATAAGGAGGCAGTATGAAGAAAGTTTATGAGTTAGATTTCAGGGGAAGAAAGTTAATTGTAGAAACTGGGGAATTAGCTAAACAAGCAAATGGTGCGGTATTAGTTAGATATGGAGATACAGTTGTATTATCAACTGTTTGTGTATCTAAGTCTGCTAATATTTTGTCGGATTTTTTTCCACTTATGGTTTTATATCAAGAAAAACTATATTCAGTAGGTAAAATTCCGGGTGGATTTATTAAAAGAGAAGGACGTCCAACGGAAAATGCTACTTTAGCAGCTCGTATGATAGATAGACCTATGCGTCCAATGTTTCCTGAAAATTTTAGAAATGAAGTTCAAATTGTTAATACGATTTTAAGTGTGGATCCAGATTGTTCACCAGAGATGGCAGCAATGTTTGGATCATCTCTTGCAACATCTATTTCTAAAATACCTTTCGATGGACCTATTGCGGGAGTTAAAGTTGGAAGAGTTGATGGTAAATTAGTTATTAATCCATCTGTAGCTGATAGTGAAATATCAGATATTGATTTAACTGTTGCTGGTACTAAAGAAGCTATTAATATGGTTGAAGCAGGTGCGAAAGAAGCATCAGAAAGTGATATGTTGGATGCTTTAATGTTTGGACATGATGCAATTCAAGAACTTTGTGATTTTCAAAAGTCTATTATTGATGAAGTTGGCGAAGAGAAAATGGAGTATGAAGTATTAGAGTTGACTGATGATTTAAGAAATGATATAAAGGATATGTGTGCATCTAAATTAGATAAAGCACTTCGCATCAAGGATAAATTAGAAAAATATAATACTATTGATACTATTAAAGAAGAAGTTGTTACTTATTTTGAAGAGAAAAATAGTAAATTAGATGATGATGAATTAAAGGAATTGTTAACTAAAGTTAAATTAATTTTAGAAGAAATTGAATATGATTTATTTAGAACAATTGTTGTTAAAGAACGTATGCGTGCGGATGGTAGAAGTATGACTGAGATTAGGCCATTATCTACTGATATTGATCTACTTCCTAGAACTCATGGTTCTGCGTTGTTTACTCGTGGTGAAACTCAAAGTTTAAGTGTGACAACATTAGGTGCTTTAGGAGAACATCAAATTCTTGATGGTCTTGATTTAGAAACGGAAAAACGTTTTATGTTGCATTATAATTTCCCACAATTCTCAGTTGGAGAAACTGGAAGATATGGTGCTCCAGGACGTCGTGAAATCGGGCATGGTGCTTTAGGTGAACGTGCTTTAGCGCAAGTTATTCCATCGGAAGATGAGTTTCCATATACTATTCGTGTTGTATCTGAAATTCTTGAATCAAATGGTTCATCTTCACAAGCTAGTATATGTGCTGGATGTATGAGTTTAATGGCTGCTGGTGTACCTATTAAAGCGCCGGTTGCAGGAATTGCTATGGGATTAATTACATATGGTGATGATTATACCATTCTAACAGATATTCAAGGTATGGAAGATCATTTAGGAGATATGGATTTTAAAGTTGCAGGTACTAAAGATGGTATTTGTGCTTTACAAATGGATATAAAGATTAAAGGTATTACAAAACAAATTTTAAAAGAAGCTTTAGAACAAGCGAAAAAGGCTCGTATGCAAATCTTAGATGTTATTACTAAGCAAATACCTGAGCCACGTAAAGAAGTGTCTAAATATGCTCCTAAAACTATTAGTTTTATGGTTGAACCTGAAAAGATTAAAGATATTATTGGTCGTGGGGGAGAAATGATTACTAAGATTATTCTTGAAGCTTCTAATGTTAAGGCAGTGAATGATGTTAATGCTGTTAAGGTTGATTTAGAAGATGATGGTAAAGTAATTATTTATCACACGGATAAAGATATAATTGAAAAGACAGCTAAGATGATTAAAGATGTTGTTCGTGTTCCTGAAGAAGGTAAAATATATAATGGAAAAGTTACTCGTATTATTGAAACTGGTGCTTTTGTAGAATTATGGCCGGGATGTGAAGGTATGGTGCACATTTCTGAACTTGATGTTAAACATACTTCTAGGGTTGAAGATATATGTAATGTTGGCGATGATATAATTGTTAAATGTTTAGGTTTTGATAAACGTGGAAGATTAAATCTATCAAGAAAAGCAGCTATTAAATAGTTGCTTTTTAAATTTGACAATTTTTCATTATTTGCTATAATATTAACCGGTTAAAGGGGGACTTTTATGAATGGTATAATTATTAAGGCTATTAGGGTTTTACACGGTATGACTTGTAAAGACTTTGCGGAATCACTTTCTGTATCACCTAAATATGTATCTAATATGGAATGTAACTGTCTTAGTGTTTCTCCTAATGTAATTAGTAAAATTAATTCTATATATGGTATATCGCATACGCAAATGAAGGATGCTTATTTCGAATATTTAAAAAATAATAAAGATTTTAAATATCTACTTTTGACTTTTTTAAATAACGATAAGTCTTTAAATAAGGAAGATGGAGCATATTATAGTATGGAGATATCAAAGATGGTAGATAGTGTTATTCCAGTTGTTGATAGGAATACTCGTAAGTATATTTGTAATTGTGCTTTTAAATCTTTTAATTATCATTATCATGATGTTATTAGTTTATTAAATGAATATTTATTGATACAATCAAATTATAAAGTTGATTCTGTATCACAAAGTTTTATTAAATCATTAGAAAAAATGATGTTAGATTACTTGAAGAAAATAATTAATATATATTATACAAGGGTTTATTATAAGAATATATCTTTTAACAATTATTTGAATATTAATATGACTAAATATGATAAATATATTGTAGAAAAATATAAAAGTGAATTGATTATTAATTTATTGTCAAATAAAAATGAACAGGAAGAACAAATTATTAAGTAGTTTTGATTAACGGAGGAATATTATGAATAAATATAAATGGAATATTGATGAAGTTGAAAATGATGTTATTGATCTTAAAAAGATGCTTAAAAGTTATGATGGCAGTGTATATTATCAAGCTTTAGATGATTTAATGAAAATTAAATTTTTACTTGAAAATTTATCTCGATATGATAGACCAAAAAGAGCTGGTTATGTATGTAACATTGTTAATGGCTTAATTAATAAAAATAGTGTTGCTAAAGATAGTGATGATGAAACGTTTGTAGTGACATTAAAGAGTTTATGTAAATCTTATAGTAATATAAAAAAATGCAATGGTTTAGGTTGTATAGATGATATAATATATTGTTTTTGTAAAACATTATTATTTGAAAGTAATAATAATAGAAAAACTAGTGTTTTTAATAAGACATTAGAAACTTTTTTTACATTAGTTTCATCTGATGTATTATTTGAAAAAGGTTATAAAGAATTCTACAATATAAGAGTTGGTTTATATAATAGTTTTAAATATAAAATGGATGATTTTAAATACATTTCTTATAATGCATCATCTATTAAATATAATAATGAAACAGATAAATATTCTATACCGGAAGTTAGTAGTATGTTTGATGCAGAGATGACTAATTACTATAAAAAAGATGTATCATATGATATGTTAATGAAGCCTATTATTGGTGTGTATTCTTATTTATTAGCGCTTTATTTATATAGACAATATAAATTTAATAAAGATAAAACAATAAAAGATATAGATATTTTAATTAAGACAACTGGTATTTTAGAAGATGAACAGATATTAAATTTATTAGGTATTTGTGATATTAATCAATTATTTAATGAAAAAGATCATTATGATTTAATTGAAAATTCTAAAAGTGATTATTCTTATATGAAAAAAAATATGAGGGGAAAACATGGCAGTGAGTATAAATCTTAAGAATTTAATTGATAGAGCGAGAAATAATGATAAAGAAGCTTATGATGAATTAGTTAATAAATATTATTATTATGTTTTAGAAAAATGTATGAAATATGATGATAGTCTTAAAGAAAAAGCTATATATGAAGCTAATAAGATATTAACTAATACAATATTAGAGTTTGTTACTAATCCTAAATATAATAATAATTATTCAATTAGTTCTTTGCTTTATTTACGTTTTAGATATTTAGATGGAAAAGTATTTCCGAGAAAGAAAACAAATTTACAAAAGTTAGAAAAAAAAGCTTTTGATGGAAGTATTGAAGCTAAAAAGAAAGTATTTAATAAGTATAAATATATTTTTGATAGTGCAGCTTTAGTTGTATATAATAATTATAAATTGATTCTAAATAACTATTTTATTTCTAGAAATGATTATTCTTATTTTGATGATAAATGTAGTTTAAATATAAATTATATTAGTTTAGATGATATTAAACAAGAGTTATATTATAAGGGGTTTGATCTTATTAATAGATATTATGCTTCTAATAATAATTCTCAGATTATTAGTACATATTTGTCAACATCAATGTATAAGCAAATAGATATTTTAACTAAAAAAATAGCTGCATTGTTTAATTATGATTTAAGTAATTATTCTTTTGATATTCCTTATATAGATCAAGGATATGATGAAGTTATTACTTATGATATAATTGATCGAATAAATAATTATATTCATCCACAATATCGTGAGATGATTAAATTATTGATGGATGATTATACTCATCGTGAAGCTTGTGATAAGCTTGGTGTATCAAGGGGTATGATACAATCTTTAAGATTACATATAGATGATGTTATTAAAAATAAAAAAATGTCTATTAAGTAGGTGATGATATTGACAGGTTTACAATTACTTTGCTTAAAAGCAAAAGCGCATGATAAAAAGGCTATTCAAATACTATTTGAAAGATATTATTATCATGTCGATAGATGTATTGAAATGTATCAAGAATATGATGGAGTTAAAGAAATAGCTGAAGATATATTGCTTAATGCTATATTAAGTTATAAAAATAGTAAGAACAAAGCTATATCTTGTTATATCTATGAAAAATTTATTAATTTTGAGAAAAAAATAGATCCTGAAAAGAATTATAGAATTGATAATGATTTACTCAAATATAAGGATTTAGCTTTTCTTGGTGATGTTGATGCTAGAAAGAATATAATGTTAAAATATTTATATATTGCTGATTTTTATGCTAAAGATTATTATCAATTTTACCGTAATATTATGTCTGTTTCTAGTGATAATTATACGGTTAGTTTAGATGATATAAAACAAAATTATTATATATTATTGTTTAATTATATTAATAGATTTTATGATAATCCTGATAATAATAATTCTTATACTTATATATCTACGTTTATTCATAAATATTTTGCTGATCGTCAGATGAGTAAAATTCATAATATTTATCGTATTATTAAAGTAGAGTCATTAGAAGATAATTTATCTTTTATAAGTGATGATGAAATAGAAAATGTGGAGAATAATGTTATATTAGATAGTATTGAATTAAATCTTTCTGGGAAGGTTAAAGAATTGTTTTATTTGCTCAGAAAAGGATATAATTATCAGGAAATAGCAAATATTTGGGGATGTACTAGATCAAATACACAAAGAATGGGTAAAAGATTAAAACAAATAGTAAAGAAAAATGAGATACAATTTTAGTATCTCATTTTATTATTATATTATATATTTCTTCTACATTTTTCTTTTCTTGTAAAGTATTATAATATGGTTTTAGATGGATATGGAAGTGTTTTATTTCTTGAACACTGCCATTATTTTGAACTAAAGATATTCCATCACAACTTAATTTTGTAGTTAATTTGTTAATTAATTCTTTAGATATATTTAGTATATGATTTAATGTATCATTATTAATTTCTAATAAATCTTTATAGTGCTTTTTAGGAATAATTAACGTATGACCATTAGTATTTGGGTTAATATCTAAAAAAGCTAAACAGATATCATCTTCATATATTTTATATGAAGGAATATCACCATTTATAATTTTACAAAACAAACAATCCATTTTATCATCTCCACTAATATTTTATCAAATTTAAAAAAAGACGTAAAGTCTTTTGTGAATATCTGCGAATATTCTATTAATATAATGTAAAAAAGATTTATTTTTTATACAATTTTTAGTATAATTACTTAAGGAGCTGATGATATGGATACATTAAAAATAATAAATTTAACTGTTAGTGTGGATGATAAGGTAATATTAAAAGATTTTAATTTAGAAATAAAAAGTGGTGAAATACATGTTATTATGGGACCTAATGGGACTGGTAAAAGTACACTTACTAAAGTTATTCTAGGAGATAAAAACTATCAAGTATTAAAAGGCGAAATATATTTTAATGATATATTGTTAAATGATTTAGCAACAGATGAAAGAGCTCGTTTAGGAATATTTTTAGGTATGCAAAATCCCATGGAAATAGAAGGCGTTACTAATGCTGATTTTCTACGTACAGCTATTAGTACTCGAGAAAAAGATAACTTTAAGTTATTTGATTTTATTAAGGAACTTGATAAAACTGTTGACTATTTAAATATGTCTAAGGATATGATTCATCGTGGTATAAATCAAGGATTTTCTGGTGGGGAAAAGAAAAAGAATGAAATACTTCAAATGTATATGTTAAAACCTAAGTGTATTTTATTAGATGAAATAGATTCGGGATTAGACGTTGATAGTTTAAAAATAGTTGGTAATTCGGTAATGGATTACTTTAGAGAATACAAATCTAGTATTCTTGTTATTACTCATTATCAAAGATTACTTGATTATATTAAACCTACTTTCGTTCACATTATGAAAGATGGATCTATTATTAAAAGCGGTGGATCAGAATTAGTTAAAGAAGTAGAACAAGAAGGATATGGAAAACAGAATAAAAAATTTAGTTCAATAGGAACATGTGTCGTTAAGGAAATGATTAAAGATGAATAGAATATCATTAGTTAATAATAAATTAGATTCATCAATAAATGACATTAAAGTAGAATATATTAAAGCTAATAATTTTTTTGAAATTTCTAAATTAAATATTGATACATTAAATAGTAATGATTTATACTTAGTTTTAGATTTAGATAATGAAAAATTAAATATTAATTTTAATATAAATCATGATACTAATTTATATATATGTGTAAAAGGTAGTAGTGCTAAGGTTAAATATAGTTATAATATAATTAATTCATTAAGTGTTTTAAAATATAATGCTATAGATAGTATTAATGAAATGGTTGAAGTAAATTTAAATAAAGAAAACAGTAATATAAATTATATTTTTAAAAGCATAGGTACAGTAAAAGAAAACTATGATTATGTTATTAATCATAATAAATTATATACTATAAGTAATATAACTAATAATTGTGTGAATAAAGAAGGTAGTATTAATATTCAAATATCGGGATATGTTAAAAAAGATATTAAAGGATGTATCTGTAATCAAAATAATCGTATTATTAATTTATGCAATAATAAATGTGAGATTAGACCTAATTTATATATTGATACTGATGATGTTGATGCTAATCATTCAGCTTTAATTGGTAGATTTAGTAATGATGAAATATTTTATTTAAATAGTAGGGGAATAAACGAAGTAGATGCAAGTAACTTACTTATTAAAGGCTTTTTATTAAGTAATATAAGTAATGAAGAATTAGAAAATATAATAAAAGAAGATATTGATAATAATTGGAGGTGATAAAATGAATCGTGATGATTTTAATATGTTAAATAAAGATATTATCTATTTTGATAATGCTGCGACAACATTAAAACCAAAACAAGTTATTGATGATATAACAGAGTATTATAATGAGTATAGTGCGAATGCTCATAGAGGAGATTATGATATCAGTTTAAAAGTTGATAATAAAATATCTGAAACAAGAAATCTTGTTAAAGAATTTATTAATGCTAAAGAAACAAGTGAGATAGTATTTACTAGTAATGCTACTGATTCAATAAATAAGATTGTGTTTGGATACTTTAAAAATATTTTAAAACCAGGTGATGAAGTATTATTAACAGATTCAGAACATGCATCGTTAATTCTTCCTTGGTTTGAATTAGCTGAAGAGTTAGATTTAAAAATTGGTTATATATCTTTAACACATGATCTACAAGTCACACTAGATAATGTAAAAAAAGCTATCACACCAAAAACTAAAGTAATAGCTCTTTCTCATATTACTAATGTTGTAGGAGATATTAGACCAATAAAAGAAATCACACAATATGCTCATGATAATAATATTTTAATTTTAGTAGATGGTGCGCAAAGTATACCTCATATGAAAGTAGATGTTCAAGATTTAGATATTGATTTTTTAACCTTTTCAGCCCATAAAATGTGCGGTCCAACCGGAGTAGGTATCTTATATGGTAAAGAAAAATATCTAAATAATATTCATCCAATTATCTTTGGTGGAGGAATGAATTCATCTTTTGAATATAATGGTAAAAGAATATATAAAGATCTTCCATATCTTATGGAAGCAGGTACACCTAATATAGCTGGTATAATTGGTTTAGGAAGCGCGATAAAGTATTTAAATAGTATTGGTATGGATAATATTACCAAACATGAACAAGAATTAAAAGATTATGCTTTAAAAAAGTTAAAACAACTACCTAATATCATTATTTATAATGAAACAATCAAATCAGGTATTATAACCTTTAATGTTAAAGATATATTCCCACAAGATGTATCATTATATCTAAATAAATACGGTATATGTATAAGAGCAGGTAGTCATTGTGCGAAGATGTTAAAAGACGAAATAGGTATTAAAAATACTTGTCGTATATCATTCTATTTTTATAATACCAAAGAAGAAATAGATAAGTTAATAGAAGTATTAAATAATCCTAATATATTACAAGATGTAATTTAATCTTGTAATATTTTTTTATTTATAGTAAAATTAATTTAGAAAAGATAAAAGGAGATATTTAAAATGACTAAAAAAATACGCCAGTGTTCTGGGGGACAACCTAGTAGTGAAAAAAACCCACTAAAAGAATGCGTAATAAGTAATGTAAAAGCATTCTTTATAACGGGAATAATAGTATTTACCGTTACCGTAATAGCTAGAACAACATATTTAAATAGTCAAAACATTAAGTATAAAAAAGGTAATCAAAATGCAAGCTTAAATGAAAGCATTGATGAGTTGTATAGTAAAGCCGAAGAATGTGGAAAAATTATAGGATGCCCTGGATGTACTAAATTAGAGTATTTAGAAAGCACAGGGACACAATATATAGATACTGGCTTAGTACCTAATTCTACTACTAAAGTCATATCTCAGTTATCAATGAAGACTGGTTATAATGGTTGGGGATCTAGTGGAGGTCAAGAATCGTTTTTATGGGGAATTTCATCAAACAAATATGCTTCATCAGTTGCTTCTAATTGGAATATTATTTTAACAAATGTTGAGACTGATTATCAAAAACATACTTTTGATTTAGAAAATGGAAGTCAGAAATTTGATGGAATACAGTATGGTACAACAACAATTGGAGATACAGCAGTAAGTGGTCAAACATTATATTTGTTTGCTTCTCATGTCGAATGGACTAATGCTAGTTATTGGAGTAATGAAAAAATATATTATACAAAAATATATAATGGGAACACTTTAGTACGTGATTATATTCCGGTATTAGATATAAATGATAGACCATGTTTATTTGATAAAGTTAGTAAAACATGTTTCTATAATCAAGGAACAGGAGAATTTTTATATGGATAATTATTGTCAATAACTTCTGAAAATGTCTTAAAAAATTCTAAACATTAACGGGAAAAAATTTTCTCGTTTTTATTTTCTTCTTGCTAGTCTT
>CADBLY010000109.1 GCA_902795725.1 uncultured Erysipelotrichaceae bacterium | reverse complement strand
TTTATTAAGTTGTTTCATTTTAGAAATATATTTAATATCATATTTATTCATATTTCCTTTATTACAATATCTATAAAAATATGGACCTTTATTAGAAAAATTTAATACAATATCCATCATTAAATCATAACTTCTACCACTATGTCCTTGGTTTTTAATATTTTCTTTTATTACTTCAAAATCAATTCCATCATTTAACATTTTCATAACTGTAATCGCATGTTCAACTTCAAGTCCATGGTAATCACTTTTAGAATGAACAACACAAGTCTTCTCCCAATTTTCTTTCTTTTCTGGATGAATATATTTTTCCCCTTCAGAAATCCAATATGGTATTTTTTCTTCTGCTTCTTTTTCTAATTGCTTATTTAAATCTTCTGCTTCTTGAACCCATTTTTTCTTTCTTTTTAACCATGTTCTTCTTGTACAACCCACAACTTCTTTATATGCACTATTCATAGTTACATCTAGTGAATATAATTTTTTACCATTGAAATTAACATAACAATTTAACTTACCTTGTCTCCTTAATTTTTCTAAATCTATTACAACACTAGATAAATCTTCACCAGCATGCACATAAATTTCTCTTGAATTATCTTTTATTTTTTTAATCTCTTCTTCAGTATATAATTCTTTTATTTGATCTAAATTCACTATAAACCATCTCCTATCAATTATTAATTAAACATTTTTAGACAATAACTAATCATATCTACTCTCAAAAGTTATTCCTTCTCTTTAAGTAAATTTTAGGTGTGTCATTCCCACTATATCTTAATCCTCGCTCAAAATTAGATTTAGGAATCACTTGTTCATATTCGGGATTAAAAGCAACGTATAATGATTCTACATCGGCTTTTATAATTCCTCTTACTAAATAATTATTTTGATAATATATCGGATACTGTTCTATAACAGTTAGATATACATTTCTCTTTGAATTTTGTCCAATATTTTTCTTCAGCATATGTTGTAATCTCTTTGTTATGTATTTAAAAGCTTCATCGGGCATTAAAAATTCTTTAAAATCATTTTTATCTTTCATATTATCTATATTTATATAATCCCAATTAACATTATTGATATCATAAACATCTTCTGTTAAGAGTGGAGCACCACCAAAAATATGATTTGGATGACAAACATAAATACAATGACCATTATCAAATACAGTTAGTAAATCACTAATAATCTTACGACCACTACCATCACTATTTTTACTTAAATCTATTTTGTTGAAATACACCTCACTAGCACCATTTTCTGGTAATGCTCTATCATATTCATTACAATATTGTTTTAATTTATCAACATTTAAAATACTCCAAATATGAGTTTCTGATAAATCTTCACTTAAAAGATAATCATCTAAAATTTGTTCGTTAATTCTTCTCGATTTTAGTTCCTTCTTAAATCTTTCTAACTCTTCTTTATACAAATATTTAAATAGAGCTAATTTACCATATTGAGATAGAAAAACACGATTATCCTCAACTTCATATTCATCATAATCTACACTAAAATAACCCCATTCATACATTTCATCAACATACTCTTGCTCAAAGTTTGAAAAGATATTTTCTTCAATTCCTATATGATAACTTCCGCCTTTTTCATATATTTTATTCAGTACAAATCCATGCACATTTAATTCATCATAAAATTTAGAAACATCTAATCCTGCTAATTCCTTTAATTTGCTTTTAACAATCATTTTATCATCATGTTTTAAATCTCTTCTTAAATAGAATTTCTCTTCTTGATAATCAAGATAACAATCCCATTCTGGTAAAAAATCTCTTTTATAAACATAATCTTTATGTTCTCGTTTAAATTCAGTTACTAACATACTAATAGTCTTATCATCTAATCGATCAAACCCTTTTACAATTGCCCCTGCAATAATTTGACCTAATGTAAATATTTTGTCCATAATTCACTCCATCCTGTTCTTTATAATTGAATAATTTTCTTATTTTTCGCAAATTCAATTAAATAATATTATACATCAATCTATAATAAAATCAATTATTTTTATATATTTTAAATCAAATAATCCAATTTCCGTTAGATATATAAAATATTATACCTATTATACACTCTTGACATGGTAAATACTAGTGCATAAGTTGGGTAAAAGTTGGGTATTTCTTGGATAAAAACTGGGTAAAAGTTGGGTAAATTTTGTATATCTATAAACACAAATTATTTGATATTTATTTTTGATTAGGTAAATTATTTACCCACTTTTCTAATAATTTACACTTTTTATCTATCTCATTTAAAACATCATTCATTATTCTATGCTCATTAAATTCATCATAATAACTAATTTCACATTCAATACACGTTCTTGGAAAATCTAATCCATTATTAATATTTAAAGTAAAACCATATGGTAAATTATCAAAGTCATATTTTTCTCTAAATAATATATAGAGTAATGTTTTATCAACTTCTTTCCAATAATCAAAACTATTATCTTTAACCTTTTTAATAATAATTCTCTTATTATTTTTATACTTTTCCAAATTAATTATATCTTCATCTAAATACTCATAAAACTCTATTCTATAATGACCAGAACAACTAGAAAATGTCTTATATCCTTTTTTGTTTAATAAAGCAACGACTGGTGCAATTGCTTTATCACATACAAATACATTTGGATGATCTTCTGCATGTGTACATACTTCAAATGTTGTCTTATCAATAATACTATTTTTATCCATAACTATACCTCACTTTTTATTTAGTTTAAATTTATTAAGTGATATCATCCCAAATCTAATCAAACTATAAATTACACATACAGAACCTAATACTATATATGATTGATGTACATGCATATATTTCAATAAAACACTAATAAAAATGCTAAATATTATGCCTACAAAACATATTATCATTGACTGTATAGATTCAACAGTAACTCTAGATTTTGAAGAAATATTATTATGTAATTCAGATATGTATACATTATCATAACTCTCTGAAAACAAATAAATAAGAAGTATAAATAAAATACCAGATAAATTATTAACTATTCCTATTATTAATAGGATAACACCTACAAATAAAGAATTATATTTTAGTATAAATTCTTTATTCTTTTTTCCAAACTTAACTCCAAGAAAGTTTCCAAATATACAAAACAAAAGTATTAATGAGGTATATATACCAATAACAAACACAGATATTCCAATATTAGATGAATATTCTGGATGGCTTTCTTCTAAAAGTTTAATGCTTGAAAATATTATGGCTGAAGTAAATATTAAATCTAATAATCGCTTATTACATTTAATCTCCGTAATTGCATTCTTTAATACATTATTCTTCTTTTCTTTATTATAACATTTATTACTTTTTAATAAACATATTACAATTAAATTAATACATGCAGGAATTAAAGTTAATTTATATGTGTAGATAAGTCCATATTTGGAACCAATGTAGCCACCTATTATCATCGCAAGCATATATGACATATTAAAAGATAATTGCTTAAAAAATAACAACTTATTAAATTTTCTATTATCTATTTCATATAACATTGAATTTATAATTCCTGTTGTAAGACATGCACTTATTGATTTAATTATAATTGCAATTATAAACCAATTGTATGCTCTTAGATAAATAAAGATAACGGTTGAGATAATAAATAATAATTCCGATACTAACAATATTGTTTTTTTATTATACTTGTCTGCAATTATACCAGATGGTATTTCTAGTAATAATTGTATAAAAAATGATATAGCAACAAAAATAATATATCCACTTGATGTAATACCACTTTCTAAATAATATAAAGTATCACAAATATAAAATAGAATGAAAGTTGATAAAAACTCATATAGATAGATAATTGTTAATTGTCTTTTCATTTAAAATCTCCTAAATTGTTTTTATCTCTAAACAATTTGTATGTTTTTCCTTTTATTTCTACTATAAAATCAAATTTTAATAAATAGTTTTCTATTTTAAGATTTTTAGGAATTTCAATTTGTATATTTTGATTTTTATGCAAACGAATAACATCATTTATGATACGTGATCCAATTCCTCTATTTTGAAATTCTGGTAATATAAAAATAGCATTTATTCTGTAATTACCACTATTTAAATTCTCTCCACTATAAAACCCTATATCAGTACCATCTAACCTAATAATCCACATGTTTTTATCATTCAGAATAAGATTATTAATATTTAATGTTTTTAGATTACATTTTTCATACACACTTAAAATAAAATCTTTATATCTATGATATCCGTTATCTATATATGGTCTCATATCATACTGGATAGCATTATGATTATTGTCACCATCAAAATTCTTTTCTAATTTATATTCCCCATCACTATCTACAATATAACCATTTTTTGTAAAACTATATCCCATGTGCCTATAAAACTCCATAGCAGTTATAGATGAGAAGATATGTATTTTTTTAGCATTCTTACAGTATTCATCATCTTCTAAGCATTTAATAATTATTTTACCAATACCCTTTCCTTGACATTCTGGTAAAACATAGATGTTATGGAATTGAACCTCATCCTCTTTATCTAAATATTTTGAAACAGAGCCGACACCAATTATCTTATTACCACAAAGAACCACATATGTATGATATTTTATTCCTCTTTCAATTATTATATCTTCATTAATTTCATTACATAATTCTTCAATTAACTCATCACTATAATCTCTTATATTAGCCTTTCTTCTGGCACTCCTAATCAAATTTACTATTTCTTTTTCATCACCAATTTTAAATCTTCTAACACTTATTCTTTCCATACTATCACCCACTTAAGTTAATAACAGTCTCAAATTATATAATTTATAATAATTGTTTATTATAATATGTAGAATATTCACTAAATCCATTTTTTTTATAAAAATTTATGGCAGGTTTATTTTTTGGAAATGCAAGCAACCTAATATATTTAGCTTCCTTTTCTTTTGCTTTTTTTTCAAATTCATTTAAAAGAACTGTAGCAACTCTATTATTTCTATTTTTTTCATCAACACACAAGTAATCTATGTATGCTACTTTTTTCTTATACCACCACTCATCATCTGGTACTTTTCCATCTATAAATCCTATTATTTTATTTTCTTCGTTTACAGCAACAAAAAAAATATTATTATTATCATTAATCCTTTTTTTAATTTTTTCCTTCCCTTTAGTTGTTTCATAACAATGAAATTTCAAATTAGCATCAAAACTAATTTCTGCATCTTCTAATTGTAATTGTAAATGCAAAATATCATCAAAATCATCTTTCTTTACTCTTCTAATTTTCATACAAAATCACTCCTCAATACCTAAATACTTATTTATATCATACCATGTTTCATGTTAATTTTTTTAAAAAAATATGCTTTTTAGCATATTCTGTACAAAAATCAATAATAATTATAGTCACTTTTATTTTACATTGCTTTGCTCTTTTCGTTCTACTTCAACAGTTGCACCTATTCCACAGTTTTTTAAAACATTAACAATTATTTCTCTCTCTTGTTCAGGAGTAGGTGTAGCATTATATTCTTCTCCTCTAATAGTAAAATCGTGAAGCGCACCTATATTATTACTTACAGTAACTCCTAATTCATCAGCAGTAATTTTATTTTCTGAAAGTAATTTCACTGTCTTTCTTGTCGCACACACTATTATAAATATATTAACAAACCTTAATTGTTCAAGTATTGTGTCTTTCTCGTTTTGTTTCTTTTTCCCATTATTTAAAGTTTCTAGTAAATAATCTGTTGCTGCAATAAACTTCATAACATCATCATGAGATACATATTGTGTTAATTCATCAACCAATCCCTTTAAGTTAGCAGTTAGATAAAAGTGTTCCATCTTATCTTTACCAACTATTGTTTCAAGATTATTAGCTATTTCAAACAGATATTTATAACAAGTATCACTGCTCAATATTTTTTTACCAAAATATTTAAAAACCATTAACTCAGTATAACCTTCATTAAATCCATTGCCAATTGTTTTTATATCACTTCTTGCTCTTTGACTAAACCCAGAATAATATACATTTTTATCTTCGTCATAAAATGACGATGACATATGAAATAATTCATGTGGTAAATCTACTAATGCATCTTTTTCCGATACACTTATTCTATTCAAGTATTCGTTATAAGAGGCTGCAGTTTGATTTGTTTTTCCTTTTCCAAAAACAATATTTTTTAAATGTTCTTTCTGATCATTTAAATGTAATTTTCTAATTTTTAATTCATTAATATTATTATATAAAATGATTAAATTAGATGCAGAAAAATTGTTATTCATAACATCAACAAATTTAACTATTTCTTCACCAAATTCATAAGTCATTATATACTTATAATTAATTCCTCTATAATAACTAAATAATTCTGGTGGCATATATACATCTTTTATTTTTTCGACTTTTGCCTCTTTTCTTAAATGAATATCCTTAATTATTTTGATTAAATCTTTAAAATTATTTTTTATTTCCACTATTGGATCATAAGAATCAATAGTTTTAGAATAATCGGTATTACTAAAGTTAGTTACTATACTAGTTGTATCTTCGTTCATTTATTTCACCATCACTATCTAATATACTTTTTAAAATATTTTCTATCTTTTCCCATTCTTCTTCTGTTTCAATGTTATCAAATTTAGTATTATCATTAGGATAATATATTGAAGCAAAAATATTTAAATCATTTTTTTCATTGTAAGTGTTATCAGTATAAATAATATAGTTCTTATCAGTTTTAATCCAATAAAATGCATATAATATCTCATATTCTTTCACAATCCCATTAGCATCAGTAATTCTTAATTTTTCACTACTATTCATATTCTTAACTCTCCTATTAACTAATAATAGTTTATCACAATAAATTATAAATATCAATTAATCATGAAAAAAAATGATGTATGACTATAACATCACACACCATTACTGCTAATCAAAATAATAATTTTATAATATATTTAACTATTACATATTTATAACTAATATAGAACGCAGTTTAAATATTAATTTAATATAGATAAAACAATTTTAATTTTATAAACACTTTCAAAGTTAAGTATATCTATAATATTATTCCGTGTCATTTGGTTACAGATAGTTC
>CADBLY010000108.1 GCA_902795725.1 uncultured Erysipelotrichaceae bacterium | reverse complement strand
TTAAAATTAAAATCATAATATATAACAAATGAAAAAAACAATTATAACTATATCAATATTATTTTTAATTATTATATTTATAAATCCTACCAATATTATATCTTCTGTCCAATTATCCTTCAATATTTGTATTAAAAATCTTTTCCCAACCTTATTTCCCTTTTTACTATTATCAAATATAATGACTAATTATGGATTTATTGAAATATGTGCCAAAATAGGAAATATCATAATGAAAAAAATATTCAAAATAAATCAAAACGGGTTTTATGTCTTAATAATGAGTATGTTAAGTGGTTCGCCAAGCAATGCCAAATATATTAATCAACTATTAGAAAAAAAACTAATAAATCATTACGAAGCAAACCAACTATTAACATTTACCCATTGTGTTAATCCATTATTTATAATTGGAACAATAGGTATAACTTTTTTAAAAAGTAAAACAATAGGAATTATTATACTTATTAGTCATTATCTAGGTAATATAATAACAGGAATTATAATGCGAAAAAAAAATATTATATCGGACTACAAAATATCATCCTATAATCCAAATAAATCATTTATAAAAGTACTAACACATAGTATCAATGATACCATAAATACCCTTATGCTTATTTTAGGAGTAGTAACAACATGTCTTATATTTACAACAGTTGTTAGTAGTATTATTCACATTAACCCTATCTATAGTGGTATATTAGAAATCACCCAAGGTATTAATTATATATATCAATCTAACCTAAATATAATGATTAAAACAATCTTTATAACCTTTATTATTTCATTTGGTGGATTAAGTATTCATATGCAAGTAATGAGTATATTAGAAAACAAAAAAATAAGGTATTTACCTTACTTCATTGCCCGTTTAATACATGCAATATTATCTTCAATTATTGTATTTATTCTTTACAAAACTATACTATAATTCAATTGTTACTAAACTAGGATCATAACGATATATAACCTTAACACCATAATCACCACTTAACAAATCACTAGATATAGGTATATCTATAACAAGTAAGTAGCACGATGTAAGCGGTTTAACCAATACATTATCATAAGATAAATCTTCTGTTTTAATGCCATCAGTTAATTCATATACATACCCATCAAATGATATTTTATCCTGACTAATTGATAATAATTTACTAGTTCCATCATTAAACATAAATGTATAATATTTAGTATCATCTTCAACTAGTTTACCATCAAATCTTCCTGATTTAACATTAGTAATTGTCTTTGAACTATTTATTTCTTTATTAATAGATCTACTTAAATTAGCTTGCTCAATAAGTAACTTTGTTTTTAAGCCACTATCCATATATATATCCTTTAAAGACAAAACAAGATTAAATAAAATAACAAAGACAACAGAAGCTAAAACAAAAGAAGTAATAAGCTCAATAGTAGTCATTCCACGATTATTCATCTAATCCCTCCAATCTAAAAACTAAATTGGCATAAGTATCATCTTTAAATTTAGCAATTAATCGATAATTACTACCACCATCATAATTGATTCTATCAATAAATTTAGTAATTCCTTTATTAAATGTTGATTTATCAATATCACTTAAATCTTCAAAAGTGATAATAAGATTATCAATATTTAAAGAATCTAATAAATCTTCCCCATCAATACCTAAAATAATTTCATATGAATCAACATTATCTTCATATTTATCATTTAAAGTATAAATGTTAATATATCCTATATTATCAATACTATTAATAATATAATTATTTTTAAACTCAGTATCTAAACTATTAATATATTCACTAATATCTTCTAAAGCATACAATCCATTAACCGTATTATACCTAAAAGATGTATTAAAATTCCGCTTAACTGTAGAAAACTGCAAGAACAAATACACTAATATTCCTGCAACAACAGTTGACACAATTAACGTTTCCACTAAAGTAAATCCCTTTTTATTCATAAAATATCATCCCTACTCTTGAAATATTCATAACAATATTATATAATATATTTGTAAAATTTGCTAGTACAAAATAAAAAGGGTGTGAAAATATGTTAAAAGTTTTTAAATTTGATTCGATGCCAATCGTCGATATTATTAATGAAATACTAGTTGATGCAACAAAAAAAGATGCAAGTGATATTCACTTTGACTCACATGAAAATTTTATGAAAGTAAGGATAAGAGTTGATGGACAATTAGTCGACTACACTGAAATTCCACAAAAATACGTTAGAAATTTAATCACACGTATTAAGATTATTTCAGGTATGAATATTACAGAATCAAGATTACCACAAGATGGTTCCATTAAATCAACCATCAAAGATGTAGACTTAGATATTCGTGTATCATCCATTCCAACAAGTAATGGAGAAAAAATAGTATTACGTATCTTAGACTATAAACGTAGTTTAAGTGGTATAGAAACCTTAGGATTTAGTGAAAAAAACTATAAAAAAGTAGTAAAAATGATCTCATCTCCTAATGGTATTGTATTAGTAACAGGTGCAACCGGAACAGGTAAAAGTACCACCGTATATTCCATTCTACAAAGACTAAACAAAGAAGAATCTAATATTATCACCATTGAAGACCCAATTGAAATGGATATTGAAGGTATAAACCAAATCCAAACCAATCCCGAAATTGGACTAACCTTTGCAACTGCATTAAGAGCAATATTTAGACAAGATCCAAATGTTGTAATGGTTGGAGAAATACGTGATAGTGAAACCGCAAAAATAGCTATTAGAGCAGCAATTACTGGTCACTTAGTATTATCTACTCTTCATACCAATGATGCCTTAAGTACTATTGAAAGATTAATGGATATGGATGTAGAAAAATATCTATTAGCATCCGCTCTAACCGGTATCATTGCTCAACAATTAGCACGAAAACTATGTGATGAGTGCAAGAAAAAAAGAAAAACAACCGAATTTGAAAAGAAACTTTTAAAAGATATTCTAAACAAAGATATTGATGAAATCTATGAAGCAGTAGGTTGTGAACACTGCCATAATGGATATAAAGGTAGACTAGCTATTCAAGAAGTATTGGATATCAATCAAGAAATAAAAGACGCTTTAAGCATGAATGTTAGAAAAGGTAAACTAAAAGATTTAATATATACCAATGATGTTACTACCCTACTACAAGATGGTTTAGAAAAAGCAGTACAAGGTCAAACAACAATTGAAGAAATACTTAAACTTATAGAAATAGATGAAATAGAAAGTGAAGCCAAACAAAAAAATAAAAAACCTAACATAGAAAACAACACAGATAAACTAGTTGTTACTAAAAAAGAAGAAGAAAAAGAACCAACATTAAATGATGTTGTAACTAAATCAATAGATGATGATTTATATACAAGTTTTTAAAAAGCTACAGAAAACACTCTGTAGTTTTATTTTATTATTAATGATTTTACTTTTGATTTATTTATTTCTCGTTTAGAAGATAAATCTATAAGTGGTAATTCTCTTTCAAAGCCTTCCATACTCATTATTATTTTATTTAAATAATCTAATTTTTGATTAATATCTTCATCATTTATTACTTTTTCTTTTAATAAATATGATAAGCTAAACTCTATCGCACAAAACTTATTTGGAGAAACTTTCAAAAACTTTTGATATTCCCCATCCCAACAACTAGTTCTAAAAGGTATAAGAGTATTATTATATATATCACGATATTGTTTATCATTGTCAGCATAAAATGCAAAAATATTTTTAACAACTATTTTAGGACATCCACTAATATATTTTAATAATGAATTAGATACATATCTATATTTAAACAAACTAATATAATACTTACCATTATATCCTTGACCTTTTCTACCTAATAATATATTAGCCTTAATCCCATCATGTAAAATATCATTAAAACTATTAACATTAGTAGTAGCGTGAAAATACCATCTATTACTAATAACGATTTTTTTATCTTCTAAATAGTTTATTAATTCATTTTTATTCATAAATTCCCTCTTTACAGAAATTTATATTAACATTAATCTATTAACTTGTCAAACTAGAGCAAATTATTGATAGCTTTTTTTATTTGATTTAATATTATAACATTAGCTAAATATACTGTTAAAACTTTATTATTATTACTAGTTCAGAAAAAAAAGACTAGTATTTCTACTAGTCATAATAATTATTTAGCATAATTATTGTTTTTAAGCCATTGAATTGCAGCTCTAACTTTAGTTTCAGCTTCTCCTGTTGCACCTACTTCAGATACTACTGTATCAACAACGCTATCACTTATACTTGAAGTAGATGATTGTGTTAATAAAGTATCTAACTTATCATTAGCTGCATTAACATTTTGTGATACAGTATCTACTTTACCATTTAATGTATATACCATATTACCTATATTTTGTACTTTTGCTAAAATTAAGTTTGTTTTACCAAATAAAGTATTTGCAGAAGTTGCATCGCTTTCCGTACCTACAACTGTAGCAAGTGCTGTTACTTTATCATTTGTTTCATTTAAATTTGTGTAAGTTTGATGAACCATACTACCAACATTTTTAACTTTTTCTAAAGTTAATTGATTTAAACCAAATAGAGTCTGTGTAGAAGTTGAATCATTATATGAACCAATTAAAGCTTTTACTGATTCAGAATTATCTTTTGTAGTATCAGCTTTACCATTTAATTTATATACCATAGTACCTAAATTAAATAGCTTACTATAAACTGTAGAGCCATCTTCAAAAGATCCTAATTTATCAGTATCAATTGACTCAACATAATCAAATAATTCTTGAACATCACCAGATAAACCAGCAATAGAATCATTTAAAGCACTTGATTTAGAATTAATTAAATCTTTAATATTTCCTTCAGAAGAAGCAATACTATCTTCTAAACCAGCTAATAAAGTTTTAATTTCTCCTGATTTAGTTCCAATTTCACCAATAATTGTATTGGTATTATCTTCTAAATCTTCTGATAAAGCTTCAATACTATCATCCACACTATTAAATCTTCTATTCATACGACGTGAAATAGTATCAACAGCATTATTAATATTTCTATTTACTAAACTTCTGGTATTGTCAACATTATCATTAATTTCTTCAGCTTTATTATCAGTATTATCAATTATAGCTTGTGCTTTTTCATCAACATTACTGTTAATTGATGTTTCTGCATCAGCAATTTCACCACTTAATTGATCTCTTGCACTATCAACGTGTCTATTAATTGATTGACGTGCTGATTCAATATTACCATTTATTGAACGTCTAGTATTATCAATATTATTATTGATAGATCTTCTAGAACTTTCAATACTATCAATTATAGCTTGTGCTTTTTCATCAACATTACTGTTAATTGATGTTTCTGCATCAGCTATTTCACCACTTAATTGATCTCTTGCACTATCAACGTGTCTATTAATTGATTGACGTGCTGATTCAATATTACTATTTATTGAACGTCTAGTATTGTCAATATTTCCATTAACTGAACGTCTAGTATTATCAATATTTCCATTAATTTCTTGTGCTCTTCTATCAGTATTAGCATTAATACTTTCTTTAGCACTATCAATAGCATCATTTATAGCATTTTTTGCATTTTCAATATGACGATTAATTGATTCTTTAGCTCTTTCTACATAAGCTCTAATAGAAGCTTTAGCTTCATCAATAGCTCTACTTAAAGAATGTCTTGTATGATCAACATTTCTATTAATTTCTTCTTTAGCGCTTTCAATATTGTCATTGATTTCTTCTCTAGAATTATCAATATTCTTATTTATTTTTTCTTCAGAATTTTTAATATTATCATTAATCTTATCAGCTGCTTTATTTGTATTTTCTTTTACAGCTTCTTCTGATTTAATAACTTGTTCTTTTACTTCATCCTTAGCTTTATTAATGTTTCCATTAATTGCACTTTTAGCACTATCAATTGAATCAATAGTATTATAATAATATTTAGTTTGATCAGATTCAATACTATTTAATGTTTTGCCATTTTTATCTAATTTTTTTTCTAACTTTTTAGCTAAATCAGAATTATTTTTTTTAGCCTGAATATTATAATTTTTCACGCTTTTTGAAATATCTTTAGTTGTAGATGGCATATATTTAATATCTCTAATAAATAAAACTATAACTAAAGTTAAAATAACTGTAACGATGGCAGTAATTACAATTTTCAATATAGATCTTTGATTATTTTCCATAAAACTTACTCCTTCTTTTAATACTTAATTTTTTTATAGGCATCTCGATAAATTATTTTTAGAGAACCTAGGGAATCATTCAAGTCTTTCAATGCTTTTTCTTCTCTTAATTCATCAAGATATTTATTATACTTACTATCATCTAATTCTAATTTTTTGATGATATGAAATGCATAATCCGTTTGTATAACTGGACTAATAGCATTATCTTCTAGTTTCAATACAGCTTCTTCGATTTGTTTCAATAATTCACCAGACTTATAATACTCATAATATGGTGGTTCCTTATCTTGCGCATCTTCACTATATTTACTAACCAACTTTTCAAAGTCTTTTCCTTCATTAGCTAATGCATATATAGTATCAGCTAACATCTTTTTTTGATTAATAGTTGTATCAGATAGACTTTTTCCTGTTTCAACATCAATAGTTGTTAAAATAATTTGTTCTACTTTAAAATACTTAGTTTTATAAGTTTTAGAAGCTTCGTTCAACTCATCATCTGTTAAATCTTTTTTTCGACCTTCACCATATACTTTAGTTAATAACTTATTATATAGTTTGTCCGTCTCTGCCATACTATCATAAGACTTATCAGTTGTATCATTATCCCGTAATAGCTTTTTAAACTTACCTTTGCCACCAAGCTTTTTAATATATTTTTTCTTATTCTTTTTAAGTTCCTGATAATCTTTATCATCAAGTTCAATATTATTTTTTAAAGCATATTCTCTGATAACTGTAGCCGTTTTAATTTCCGTTAAAGCTTGATCTTTAAGATACTGACCCAAAGTTGTTCCTTCTTCGTTATCAATAACGGCCTTCATATTATCATCTGAAACATCACTTGCTGATGAACCAAAATAATCATACTTAACTGAATAAAAATAAATATTAAAATCACTTTTTGTATATTCCATATCATCTATTGTAAGAACAACCTTATTTAAAGAATTTTTTCTTATTACAGATGGTATAAATATAACTAGACCTATTAAACAAACAATAACAATAGATAATATAATCATATATTTTCTATTAGTTTTTAATCGATTAATAAATCTTTTTAAAATATTTTCTTTTGTTGAAACATTCTTTTTATTCTTTTTCTTACTTATTACTTTTTTATTGGAAGACTTTTTCATCTCACACCCCCTAGCATAGCTTTCGCAATTAAGTAATAACGCTTTTTATTATAATGTAGTTTGCAAATTTTGTCAATCAAAATATAACAGTTTATTAAAAAATGTAAAATAAAACTCTATTCAATTAAAAATAGAGTTCACAAATTACCAATTATATTGCATATTA
>CADBLY010000107.1 GCA_902795725.1 uncultured Erysipelotrichaceae bacterium | reverse complement strand
AATCGTAGTATTAGGAATAGTATATGCAGCTTTTACTCAGCAACTTACTATCAATGGAAGTGCAACTGGAAGAAGCTCAAGTTGGAAAATCTACTTCAGTAGATTAACAGGTCCAACACTCAATGGAACAGCAAAACAAATAACTGCTCCAGAAATAAAGAATAACTCAACAACAATAGGAGATTATTCAGTAACAGTAACTTCTCCAGGTGATTATATTGAATATGAATTCGATGTAACTAATGATGGAGATTACGACGCTACACTAACAGGGTTAACTAAAAAAAGTAATACCGAGTTAACCTATGAAGGTAGTGGAGAAAATGAAGTAAATGATGAGAATAATGTTAAAAGTCAAATCGAATATACTTTAAAATATTCTGATGGAACTACAGTATCACAAAATGATACATTAAAGAGTAAAGAAACAAAAACCATGAGACTAAGATTAACTTATAAAACCTTCAATGATGCATCATTACTTCCTAAAGCTGATGTAGCTATAAGTGGTTTAGGTATAAGCTTAACATATACACAAGATGGAAATGCTAAAGTAAATAATGATGGTACTACACCTTATGTTAAGGTATATAGTGTAGGAGATCAAATAACAGTAGCAAATGAAACATATCATATAATATCAGTACCTGCAAATGAAGATTATGTAGTAGCACTTAAAGATGAACCATTAACAACAAGTCAATTGAATACATATGGAGCAGGACATTTAAATAGAAATACATGGAGTAGTGTAGGTACAGCGTATGATAATAATGGTGTAGGAGGAATGGCATATGATTCAAGCGACACTTGTGGATATGTAAATGGCTCATATGTAGATTCAGGATGTACAACATCATATAATTCATCAGAAGTAAAATATGCTGTAGATGCATGGGCAACTGCTAAGTTTACAGATGAGTTAAAGCAAGTCGATGGATATGGTGCGAGATTAATAACATATGATGAATATTATGCTATGGGTGAAATAGAAAGGCAGGAAACACCAACTGCACCGGTAAATGTGTTTGTTCCAAGCTATAATTGGATGTACAGTAATGATTATTGGTATTGGACAATGACACCAGATGGAGATTCTTCGTCTAGTGTGTGGGACGTGAGCGACGGCGGCTCCTTGTACAACAGCCTCGTCCACAACTACAACGGTGCGGTTCGCCCAGTTATCAATGTCTATAAATCTAAAATCTCATCATAGACGACTGGTATAATGATGATATGGATGTATTTGGACGACTAATGAGTTTCAATATATGAGCAATGTAGCTGTCTATTGCGTAAGCAATAGGTAGCAGTAATAGGGCCGCGAAGTCGGACCGTTAAAGGAAAGCGATAGCTTTCCTTTTATGTGAGTCTGCCCGTAAAGGGCAGGCGAGTTACTGGTAAAAACACATAAGATATAATACAGTCTGTATTAGTAATATAATTGAAATATAGTCTTTATTAATCGACAAATAGTGATTTGACGTTTTTTAAAATTCTTGTCGAGATTATTTAAATATATTTTTCTTTGAAATTCTTATTAATCATTGACAAAAGCTTATTTTCTTGGTAAACTGATAACATAGTAGAGGTGATAAAAATGAATAATGAGGGGAACACAAATAATATTTTTGGAGTAGATATGGGAGAACAACCAACTAATAATAATAATCAAGGAATTAATATACCTAGTATGGATTCACTTAATAATTTCACACCATTACAAGGAGTAAATAATATTAATAGTGGGATACCGTTTGAACAACCTATTAATAATCCTGTAAGTGCACCTAATAACCCACTACCAACAAATACACCACTTCCAGGACAAACTCCTAGTAATATACCAAATATTCCTTTAGAAAATACTCAGGTTATTCCTAATACTCAATCTAATCCACTACCTACTGGTAATATCAATAATATGCCAAATATCCCTATGGAGAGTAATGAACCAACTATTCCTATACCAAATATTCCTGTAGAGAATAATAATCAGGCTATACCTAATAATATAAATAATATTCCTATGGAAAATATAACTGTTAATAATAACGAGTTAAATACAAATATTAATAATAGTCTTAATAATGGTATGATACCTTTAAATCTTGATATGGATCAAGATAATAAACCAGAAATTGAATCAACTATACCTGATACCCCTGTAGTTGATAATCAAATAAGTCCTGATAACAATATAGTACAAGATAAAACAGAAAAGAAATCAAAAGGGTTTATTATATACCTAATTATATGTGGTATAATTATTGTTCTTGGATTAATTGCTTTCTTTGTAATTAAGACTATTAAAAATAAAAATAGTGATAATTATGTTGATGAAGAAACAACTGAAACATATCAATTAATGTGTACTAAAAATGATAATAATACTAGTGAAGAATATATATTTGAATTTAGTGATGATAATAAAACATTATTATCTGTATATAGAGATAAAGTTCTAACTTATGATGGTGATGGTACAAATGAAATTAATTCTTTAACTGAAGAAAAAAACAGTTTAAGTAATAGTGGAATTACATCTGATATTATAGAAGGTGATAATGCTTATTATCTAACATATAATATAAGTGCGGATGAATTTAAAAAATTAAACCCTGACTATAATTTAAGTAGTATAGATAATATAAAAACACAATTTAGTTCTTTAGGATATGCTTGTGAATAGTATATCTTTTTTTCTAAAAATTTTATATAATATTTATTGGTGATATTATGTTAGAAACATTAAATGATAAACAAAAAGAAGCAGTATTAACAACCGATGGACCACTTTTAGTATTAGCTGGTGCAGGAAGTGGTAAAACTAAAGTTTTAACCACCAAAATAGCATATTTAATAGAAGAAAAAGGAGTTGATCCATCTAATATTCTTGCTATTACATTTACAAATAAAGCTGCAAAAGAAATGAAAGAACGCATAAATAAAATGATAGGATCATTATCTTATCAAATGCAGATATCAACCTTTCACTCATTTGGTCTATCTATTTTAAAAGATAACTATGAATTATTAGGATACAAAAAGAATTTTACTATCTTAGATAGTGAAGATAGTTTAAGTGTGATAAAAAAAATAATTAAAGATTTTGGTTATGATCCTAAATTCTATAATCCACGTTCAATAAGAAATCAAATAAGTAGTTCTAAAAATGAACTAGTTAGTCCCACTGAATTAGAAAAATTTAGCTCATCCGAATTTGATGAAGTAGTTGTTAATGTATATAAAGAATATCAAAATAAACTATTAAATAACAATTCAGTTGATTTTGATGATTTACTATTATTACCTATAAAACTATTTGATGAAAATAAAGAAGTATTAAAAAAATACCAATCACGCTATCAATATATTTTAATAGATGAATATCAAGATACTAATCATGTACAATATATATTAACTAAAATGTTAAGCGCAAAAAACAAAAATATATGTGTAGTTGGTGATGGAGATCAAAGTATATATTCATTTAGAGGAGCTAATTATCGTAATATTTTTAATTTTGAAAAAGATTATAAAGATGCCAAAATTATTCTATTAGAACAGAATTATCGTTCAACTAAAAACATATTAAATGCAGCTAACTGTGTTATTAAAAACAATAAAGAAAGAAAAGATAAAAACTTATGGACAGATAATATTACAGGAGATAGAATAACACTAAAAAAATGTCAAAATGAAAAAGAAGAAGCTTATTATATAAAAAAAGAAATTAATAAATTAATAAATAAAGGAATTAAAAAAGAAGATATAGCTATACTTTATCGAACTAATGCCCAATCAAGAAATATTGAAGAAGCATTATTAGAAGATAATATTCCTTATAAAGTAGTTGGAAGTTTCTATTTTTATAATCGTAAAGAAATAAAAGATTTAATCAGTTATTTAAAATTAATTTATAATACCAATGATGATGTTTCTTTAACACGTATTATAAATGTTCCTAAAAGAAAAATAGGACCTAAAACAATAGAAAAGATAATAAAACGCGCTAATGATTTAAATATATCCATGTTTGATGCAATAGATAGTGGAAATGAATTAAAATTTAAAAACTTAATCTTATCTCTTAAAGAACAACAAGATAATATATCACTAACAGAATTAGTAGAATTAATATTAGAAGAAAGTGGTATAAAAAAAGAATTAGAAGCAGAAAAAACTTTAGAATCAGAAGCTCGTTTAGAAAACTTAGAAGAATTTAAATCTATAACCAAAAATTTTGAAGAAACATATGGAATTGTTTCATTAGAAGAATTTCTAAACGAAATAAGTTTAGTATCAGATATAGAAGAACACAAAAATACAACTGATGTAATCACACTCATGACCATTCATAGTGCAAAAGGATTAGAATTTCCATATGTATTTATAACTGGTCTAGAAGAATCTATTTTTCCACATATCCGTTCCTTAGATAATTCTGATGAATTAGAAGAAGAAAGAAGATTATTTTATGTAGCTGTTACCCGGGCAAAAAGGAAACTATGGCTTGTATGTGCAAAAAAAAGAATGCTATTTGGTCAAGAAAACTATAATAGGCCCAGTCGTTTTATTAATGAAATAGATGATGAATATTTAGACATAGAAAAATTTATTCAAAGAAAAGAAAAAGTAATCATTGATAATGATACAGAATATACCTTAGGTTCTAAAGTTATGCATGAAAAATATGGAGAAGGCGTTATTGTTGGTATAGATAAAACCATACTTACAATTGCTTTTGCCTTCCCACATGGAATAAAAAAGATGATTAAAGGCCATAAAAGTATAAAGAAAATATAATGTATTGCATAAGATATTAATTCATGATATCATTTATATGATAGAAAAGAGGTAATTATGAAGAAAAAAGGATTTACGTTAATAGAATTATTAGCTGTATTAGTAGTACTAGCAATACTAGCTTTAATTACTATACCACTAGTAGTAGGAACAATAAAAAATGCAAGAGTTAAATCACATCAAAGAAGTATCGTAAACTATGGTAGAACAGTAGAAACAGCCGTAGGAGTTTATTTATT
>CADBLY010000106.1 GCA_902795725.1 uncultured Erysipelotrichaceae bacterium | reverse complement strand
ATAATAAAAGAAATAGATTTTTTAGATTAAAGATTTATTTTTTAAATTTTAAATAAAAAAACGAGAGCTTTCGCTCTCTTCAGGGGGGAATCTTATATCATGCACTCCTAAATACTTTTCCCTTTATTTTAAGGCAAAAAGTTTAAATATGATTTAATAAAGTTTACAACTATATCACCAAAATTTATCAGTTTGGTGGTTGAATGGGTGGTTAGAAAAAAGGTAAAAATTAATATTATATAATAGTCAAAATAGCTTTATAGAAAAATCATGTAGTCAATTATTAAAATAATTAATTGCAGCAAGTAACTGAGTATCATTATTATTTAGAATATCATTAATAGTTAATTTTATTTCCTTATCTGGTTTTAAAATAGTCGGCTCTAACAATTCTTTATGATTAATAAAATAATCTTCAAAATTCGTTTTATCATAACCAATACATTCTAAATTGTTATTATAATACCAGTAATTACAACTAGCAGTAACTTTAAGATTATAATATTTTATTTTCATAATTTTTGGGTTATTACCAAAACAATTTAAACTTGTAGCTATATTTGTACCAATATCATAAGCACCTATATTTTTTAAATCAACATAAGCCATTCTACCACTTGAAAATACATGTTCATTAACTAAAACTACAACCTTTTTGTCTTTTAGAAATTCGACTAACGGTTTAATTATTTCGGAATTGCCTCCGCCATTATTACGCAAATCAATTATATACTTAGAAATATTAGTATAATTTTTTAAATTTTCTACTATCTTAATCATCTTTTCTGGTTCTGAGCACATATTATAGACAATATGAATAATATTATCATTAAGAATTTCCATTTTGTAATTAGCATCAAAATTAGCTTTAAAGGTTCTATATTCTTTGTTAATATCCAAATTTAAATTTACAATTTTATTTTCAACCTTTATCTCATAATTAAATATTGTAGTGTTATCTTTGATAGATGGCAATGACCTTAATTTATCATAACTTATAATACTAGAACATTGTTGCATTTCTAAATATTCTTTAGTTGAATAACATATAATTTCTTCAAATTCCTTTAATATTTGTTTTATAGGAACTCCATTAATACTCAATAAAGTTCCTCCAATAACATTTTCTAAATCAGGAGATTCATTTATTAGATAAACTTTATCTTGAATAATAGTAAATAACAATGGAAAAAATACTCTTGGGGTAAAATATAAGCTAGTATGAGAATCGTATTTTGAAAGTAAAAATTTAATTAATTTATTTGTAATATAGTATAAGTCATACTTATTAAATCTTTTCTTTTTTTCTAATTCTTTATCTAGTAAATCTTGAAATTCTTTTTTAGTATGAAAAAAATATAGTCCTGGATGTCCATAATAAGTCTTACCATTATAGACTATTTCTTTATTTTCAATAAAATCAAATATTTCTAATATCTTATCTTTTACTTGTCTTCTATTCATTTTAGCCACCTATAATTTATTCAACTTATATTATTAATATTTATTAATATTTTATCTTTTTATGTTTCTCTGTTTAAGTGACTCAACAAACATACCAATTGATTGTTCATCACATAAAACAGGAAAATATGGTAAATCATCATGATTACTTACTACTTCACTCAACAAAGGCATATGTTCACTATATTCAGTTTCTTTATCATTTTTAAAAAAAAGTGTCATTGATTTGGAATTAATATCAAATTCAAATCCTAATCCTTCTTTTTTAGAAAAATCTAGTAAATAATTTATATAATCATATAAATTATTATCTGATTTTTGTTTAGTTTTATCAGCAATTGTACTCATGAATTTTAATGTACTATCCTTAGAATTACCACGCATATATACTTCAAAATTAATAATTTCACTTTCTCTTCTAAGTGAAATATTATAACTAACACCTTCAGCTAAGGAAGCTAAAGAATTAAACATAACTTTTATAAAACTACTAGAATTATCGTCAAAAGAAAATAATATATATGGGATCACATCAAATTTATCATTTGAGTGTCCTTTACAACAAGCTTTTGTTTTTATACCATTCTTCCATAAATTTAATAAAGTCTCCTTTAAAATATTATCTCCCTCACAAAACTCTTCTGCATATCTACTTAAATCTAAATTGTTATTGAAATCATTTTCAAATTCTTCTTCTATATTCATAAATATTTTCCTCCTATATTATTTTTAGCAATAATTATTCTATAGTATCTATATCATTAAAGCCAATTATATATTCATGCTTTTTTATGGCTTTTATAACAGGTAAAGTTTTTTCAAAATCATTTAAATCGCGGTTTATAACTCCACTTATATTCCCTTTTTCTGATATACTCTCAAATGAATTACATTTATTGCACTTTAAAACATTATAATATGTTATATTTCCACTTGGACTCTTTTCTTCTAATATAGAATGAATTTCAAACTCATGTTTATGCTTATCAGCTTTTTTATCAATCCACATAGTTTCTTGTTTAAATGATTTTCTTAATCTCAAATGTCCCATTCCCATAATTCTTTAGTTCCTTTCAATAATATGTTTTAAATTCGAATTTTCTTTTATAAGTGTATAACTTGCTTTTGGAACAATATTATAATTATCTATATCTCTTATATTAATCCAATAAAAAGTTTGGCTATCATTATCTAAACATTTAAATTCATCTTTAATTAAATCATTATATGTTGCTTTATAGCAGAAACAATATTGCATTATTTTTTTGTTATCTTTAGTTACAAAGTTTTCTTGTATTTCAGATAGTTCGTAATCTAATTTAAAACCTGTTTCCTCATAAATTTCTCTTTTTATAGCAGTTAAACTATCCTCGAACATTTCTATTCTTCCACCAGGTAACATATAATAATCATTACCGTCCATTTTAAAAATTAAAACTTTATCTTTTTCTTTATTATATATAATTGCAGAAACTCTAGCATTAAATCTAAAATCATCTTTTTCAAAATCTAAATTCATTAATAATTCAACTCCTTTTAGATAATTTTTTAGCCCATTCAAGTAAAATCCTATTTGCATCAGCTATTTCTTTATCAATTATTTCATCTGATTTTCTCTCATTATTGTCCATATAAAAAATTGTTCTTTCGATAGTGTCTCCATATATTATACCTTTATCGCCATCAACAAGTTCTATATTTGATATTCTCTCTTTAAATTCATTTACAGTTTCATAATCGAATCCCTCAGGTAAATAATCAAAATCATAATGATTGTCAAACTTTATATATGTTGAGCTGATTTCGTTATCTCTATAATAATCAAAATCTTTCTCTCTTATTTCACCTACATGATAGTTTGGATCTTCTTTTGCTTTTTCTAATAAATCAATAAATGCTGTTGCTTTATAACAAGAATGATCATTATGTCCAGCACAGCTATAGACAGTCCTATAACCTTTCTTATTTAAAATGGATATTGTTTCAGCTATTTGTTCATCTACATCAAAAAAATTTGGATTTTCTATAATATTGTAATTATCTGTGCATATATATTTATTATTCATTATCTTTTCTCCATGTATAATAATTTTTAATCTCTTATTACCTCTCCATTTACATTACAAATGTAGCAATTTGAAAATATATTTTTAATATCCTTGATTCTTTTTACATCTTTTTCAATAATTTTACCAACAATTATTCCCTCAATTAAATTTGATGGAATACCATAAATAATTGCTAATTCATGATCAGTTTGCGTTGGTAACTTATTTTTTATTGTTTTTTTAATAACCCAATCTGGTAAAAACTCTTGCAAATTTTCCATAGGAATGTTTCCATCATAAATATCTATTTTTTTGATATCTGATGTATATTTATTATTAATTATAAATCCTACATAGTTATCCTCTTTTATTAATGATGGCATAAATTGATTTTCCTTTGAATCTCTAACAAAATCTATTCTATATATAAGTTTGTTAATGCTTCTAAATAATTTTTGCCTATCTAATACATCATAATTATATGGTATATAAATTTGTTTGTACTTTTTTGTAAATCTATTTTGTAAATGAATAGTTTCAGAACTATAATTATTAATATAATCTTTTAACAAAATATCATTATTAATTATCCATAAGCATACACAAAACTTTTGTTGTACGACATTAACTCCATGATATTCAGAAAATAATATTCCCTCGTTTTTAATACTTTTTATTTTTTCTAAACTATACGATTTAATACCATGTAGTAAAGTGCCTTTATCAAGCTTAACACTATCTCCAATATTATATTTTTTAGTTTTTATATCATACTTTTCTATCTTTTTGAAAATGTTATTATAATAATCTTCAAAGATATTTGCATTATTAATACTATCTTTAATAAATTGTAATGGTTCTACTCTAGTCATTTTTATCATATGTACTTTCAATTTCTTGAATTCGCTCATCTATTGCATCTATTATCATTTTTTTATCTTCTTCAGACATTTTTGGCTCTTTAAAGTTTTTATCTTTTTCTATTTCTTCGATTTTTTTTAAAGTTTCATCTAAGATTCTATCTTTCTCTTCATTAGAAATAAGTTCACTTTTGTTTTCCATAGTAACCTCCAAATATTATATTTTTTTAAAAAAAGACAAATAATATCAAAAATTGTCTTTCATTTTTAAAACACTACATTTGTCTTCCTTGAGTCATCCATTCTTCTAATGTTGTTTCTTTTGAAGCACATTGACACCAAGTTTCAAAAGATGCATGTCCATTTGGTTTAGAGAATAAACCTCTTGCTATATCTTGCGCATGGGCATAACTTGCACTTTTTAATTCTTCTTCTAATACTTCTAGTCTACATGATCTTCCAGTGGCTTGTATAGCTTGTACTTCAGTGCTCATTATAATATTATAGGCTTCTCTAGAAAATTCATTAAATGCCCTATCATATTCTTCTTGTGTTAATGTACTACCATCAGGTGTGGTTGTAGAATGGCCATATTTTGTTGAATAAACCCAGAAATGAGCAAATTTAACTTTTTCTGCACCTAATCCATCAAAACTATATACTTGATTAGTTTGTCTATCTTTAATCTCATATTGTTTTGTCTGTTCATTAAAATTAATACCATATTTATCATATAAACCTTTTACTACTTCAAAATCATATGACATTAAAATCACCTCTCTTTTTTATTATATCATGATAAAGGCCATTAATATATTCTTTTTCTTAAATTTGACATTATAATTGATAATTTCAAGATACGCATAATTTTTATCTTTTAAAAGATAAATTATATATTTTTTTCATAATTATTAATAAGAATATAAACTAACAATTATAGTAAATGACATTATGACATTAGTTATTGCTACCCCCTAGTGCAATTTAATGTCATAACGTCATTATTCTTTATTATTTAAGTCAATTCCATCAATACAATTATCATAAATCCATTGTTTTAAATCAGTATTATCCCCTGATTCATAAAATTTAATTAATTTTTCATAAAATGTCGGTTGTAAATCTTGAGCTATTGTTATAATGCCACAACCGTTATCTATCATTATTTTATTGGCAAATAACATTGCTACACGTTTATTACCATCAATAAACATTTGCCTTCTCATAACCCATAACATTATTTCAATAGATATTTCTGTCTTGGTTTTTTCAGGTTGATTTAATAACGCTACTAATTCTTCTTTGATTTGACTTTCAATAGGAAATTGTGGCTTCCAAGTCGTACCACCAATATTTACAGGTGTTATTCTAATTTTTCCTAATTCCTGATCTAAAACTAACTTATCACAAGTTAATTTATGAATTTGACATAATGCTTTGTAATCATATTCTATACCAACATTCTCAAGTATAAATTGCCAAGCATACTTTAAATTGTTAATAGCGATGATGTTATCAACAGTAAGACCATTGACAACACCACCATCATAAATGGCTTGTGTTTCAGGATATGTTACCCCTATACCTTCAAGATTTGCACTTTTCCAAATGTAATCTACGATATTTCTTTTAGCAATAAAGACATTTTGTTCTCTTGTTAAATTAAATTTATTTTCCATCTTTCTTCTTCCTTTCTACTTTACCTTTTCCACTTGTTTCAATTAAACTGACTACTTCATTCATAGTTTTATCCACCACAACTAAACCTAAATAATTACATAAAATTGCTATAACATATAATGCCATAATAGATTCATTCATAAAGTTATCAATAAATATATCAGCAATTACAACAATACAAATTAAAATGTAATATGCTACTAACATAAAGAATATTGTTTCGGATGGTTTTCTAGTTAGATTTTTGTTATATTTATTATCTATTTTACTATACCAAGTTTTTCCTTCATTAGACCATTTAGTTGTAAATAACAAATAGCCACCCATGTTAAGACCTAAACATAACCAAAATAAATTATTTGAATTATATACATTACATAGAACTAAAATAAATGAAATTGTAAGAAGTATTGTACTTATTATTTGAAGTATATTTAATCTTTTTAATCTATTTATCATCGCCAATAAACTCCTCTGCTGCATTACCTTTTAATAATTTAAGGATTTCTTCGTTAGTTTCATTTTGATACGCTAAATCTTCAATAGTTTCTAATAGTACATTCTTCTTTTCTTCTTCTATAGACTTATCTTCAGTCTGTTTTTTTAATGATTCAATAACAATATTATTATTTTGTACTGCATTTTGTAAATTCTTATAGGCATTACGTAAATCATCACCTTTTAAATTATTATAATATTCAATTAAATAAGGATTTAATTTACTTACTTGTGCACCAAGTCCAGAGGCATACATTAAATCATTATAATTAATGCCTATGTATTTACTTATCTTTCGTAATACTTTAGGATTTGGAACTTCACGTTCTCCACTTTCAATTCTTGATATATCAGAGTGGCTAACATTTGCAAGTTCTGCTAATTGTCGCATAGATAAATTATTTTCTTCACGACCTTTTTGAATAAGTTCTCCTACCTTTGTCATAAACTTATCCCTCCTTCACATAAACCATTATAACATCAGTTGTGCTTTTTTGCAACATTTTTATAAAATTTGGAACAAAAATGCTTGACATTTACATTTATAGTGTTATAATGGTGTTAGATTGCACCAAATAGCAATCTTTGGAACAAATTTGTTCTTTGACAATTTAGTAGTGTTGGAAATCACCGATATGCCGACACTTTAAACAAATGCAAGGCACCGCAAATCCCTATTGGCACGGGAGTTGTTAGTAATCTAAAACTATCCATAGAAGTACGAAAAGTCGTGAAAATTGTACTTACATCCTTAAAGGGAGTTGTTGGTAACACTTAAACCATCTGGAAAGGAAGGTGAAAAAATGACAGCGAATGAAACACTAGATCTAATATCAAAACAATGGTGTGATTTACAAGATTTAATGAAGTTAGGACAGTTTGGTAGAAATACAGCCCTAAAAATTAAAAGAGAAATAAAAAGTAAATTAGTAAATCAAGGCTATAAAATACCAAATCATTTAGTTCCAATGAAAGAAGTTGTGGATTATCTTGATATTAATGTTAATTATCTAGAATCAAGAGTTAAAGAAAGGTCGTGATGAATATGAGAGCAATTGAAGAAGAAATTGATATTAATACAAAAAAAGACAACATTATTGATGGAATAATGAAGTCTAAAGGATTATATTGTTTGGTATCAAATGCTAAAGTAGGAAAGTCTATGTTTGCAATTCAGCTTTCCTACGCATTAGCAACATGCAAACAATTTTTAGGACATAATGTAATGTCCTCTCCTGTTTTATATATTAGCACAGAATCAGATTTCGGTCAATTAAAGGAACGCACAAAATTTTTAGGATTAGAGTTTCCTCATGAATCTTTATTCATAATTGATAGAGATGGAAAGGGTGAAGTTAGCATCTTTGATATAGAAGTAAAAATATCTGAATTTGCTAATGATAGAAATGGAAAATTACTAATAATAGATATGCTTAAAGATGTTAATTTAGGCATTAGTTACGATATAAATAGTTATCAAGATGTTGGGCAAAAATTATTGTCAAAATTAAGAAGTATATGTGAGAGATGTGGTTTAACTATATTATTTACGCATCACTTAAATAAACGAGGCACAGTATTAGGCAGTACAGCATTTGATGCAGTTGTTGATGGTAAATTAACATTAATCGAAGATAAAAATGATAAATCATTAGTAAGACTAAATATCATAAACAGAGATTTCTCTGAATTAGATATTCAATTAAAGAAATCATCTAATCAAATATTTAGTGTAGTTAATAATGAAATAGAAGAAGAAATCAATTACAATTTAATTCAAATAATTAATTACGTTAGTAATAATAATGATTGTGAATTTACTTGTAGCAATATAATCCAAAAATTGAAATTAAATATCACACCTAAACAATTAGGAAGATTACTCCACTCTAGCACCGATATATTACAAAATGAAGGAGTAAGTCTTACTATAAAACGATTAGGCAAAGCAAGATTATATCTTGCCCATTATGAAGAACCTGATAATGAATTTGATTAATTTATTATCAGGTTATATGTAAAAAATGAGTGTGGCACGTTATGAAATTACGAAGTAATTTTGTAAGTGGCGATAACGAATATTTTTACAATTATTAAGACTAGTAATTAAACTAGGATTAATAATTCATTAAATAATAAGTATCTTGTAGATAGTTATTATTTAATCTTGTTTATAAGCATTTGCCTATGACTCACTTAGGCATTTGCGATTAAACAAGCAAGGGGATTTTAGGGAACTCCCTAAAATCACGGTGGGCTATGCCCTAGTGAGATAGGTCAGGTATTTGACCATTCTACTAAAGAAGTACAGCAAGGAGGCGTAAAAATGTACGATGGAAATCAAGTTTTGAGATTTGAACACAAATATAAAGCAAAAGATTTAGGTGGACTTGGTGTAGAGTTAATTCAAAGAAAAGGTACAGGAAATTATGATAAAGATAGAACACAATTTAACCATAGTTTTGTACCACTTACTAAACCAACTTTACAAGAGCAAGTCTATTCT
>CADBLY010000105.1 GCA_902795725.1 uncultured Erysipelotrichaceae bacterium | reverse complement strand
CGAGTGTGGCGAAATTGGCAGACGCACTAGACTTAGGATCTAGCGCCGCAAGGCATGGGGGTTCAAGTCCCTTCACTCGCACCATTTTATTTATTATAAAAAAGTATTGTAAAATACTTAAAAGTATAGTATACTTAATAAGTCCATTAATTTTTAATGGGCCTGTAGCTCAGCTGGTTAGAGCGCACGCCTGATAAGCGTGAGGTCGATGGTTCAAGTCCATTCAGGCCCACCATTTATTATTTATGGCCCGTTGGTGAAGTGGTTCAACACACATGCCTTTCACGCATGCATTCATGGGTTCAAATCCCGTACGGGTCACCAATTTAGTCTTTAAGTGACATTGTCACTTTTTCTTTTGTCTAAGAAAGGAGAATTTATGAAAGAATATTTAAATAAAATTAAAAATAAAGAAACATTAAACAGTAATGATATAGATGAAATAATTAATGAATATACTAATTATTTAAACATAGATTTAGATAATATAAGTAATATAGAAAGTTTAATTAATCATCAATCTAATCTAATAGATATTGAACAGTATTTAATTATTAACCATAAACATTCAAATAGTAAACTTCAATATTTAATTTCCATATACGATTCAAGAATACAAAATCAATTTAAACAATTTTCTAAACAAGAAAGAATCAATATAGCTAAAAAATATGGCATTAGTGAACTATATCACTATATAGATAGTTTAGAAGACTACTACACCATCGAAGAAATAAACTATACCCTAAATAAAGATCTAGATCAATTAGCTTTAGAATTAAGATTATTAAACAATTTATATTTAATTAATTATGATGGATTTAATATTTATGCATACCAAGAAAGAAGAAATCAAAAAAAGAAGACTACTACCAAGTAATCTTCTTTTTCATACAAATTTCACTTGCTGAATAAAATGACCTATGATATAATTAATAAGTAATTGCCCTTTAGCCAAGCGGTAAGGCGGTGGACTCTGACTCCATTATGCATTGGTTCGAATCCAATAAGGGCAGCCATGCTGGAATAGCTCAGTCGGTAGAGCAACTGTCTCGTAATCAGTAGGTCGCGGGTTCGATTCCTGTTTCCAGCACCATTTGATTATATGATTAGATAACCATATAATTATCTAAGATATATTTTAAATTATGAACAAAGAGCCGCATAAGGCTCTTTTAGTTTTAGATATTATCATTTAATACTTTTTTCGTTGTTTACTTTACCATCTGAATATTTCAAATAATGAAGTATCTAGTTGTCTTTGTAATTCTCTAACTGACCAATTCAAAACACAATATATTTCTAATTTAAACTTAAATAAGTCAACTTTACAACTTCATCATAATCATCCGTATTAAAAAAATGTTTTGCAAATTCATATGTATTTGGTGCATTTTTAAATATTGCTTTTATTAACTCTTTTTGTTCCTGTTCTGTCCCAGATCCACGTTTTAAAGTTCTATGGCAAGTTGGACACAATTTCACCATATTATTTTCATCATCAAGTTTCATATTATTCCCCAAAGAAATTACATGATGTATTTCAAAATAATATCTTCCTGTTGTTCTATTTATATAAGATCTATCTGCAATATCATATTTATCCTTACAACACACACATTCATCAGGCATACAATTTCTAATTAAATCCGCTAAAACAGAATTCCTACCACTATTAGTACTATAAGAAAAACCTAAATCATTTCTCATTCTATCTATATCATATTGCGTCAATACTCTATCAAAAACATTAGAAACATAATATGACAATCTATTTTCAAAACTATTATTTATTCTTCTATTTATAGAAACATCATCAAAATATATAGCATTTTCTTTTATAGCTATAGGTTTTTTATTTCTACTCTTTGAAAAAATTTCAGCTTTATAATCATTAAGTATACCAATATTACTCATATACCACAAAAGATCAGGTCTAAACTGTGTATTTCTTTTTCGTTCTCCTGAAACAAATTGTTTTTGCAATTCTCTAAAATTTAAATTAATAACATTATACGGAATCCCCATTAAGTCAATTAAGACTCTCGCTTTTTTTATTTCAAAATCTGAATTATAGAAATAATCTTGAGTAAAGAAATTAGCCTTAGTATCTATACTACCACGTAATTCCATAAATCCACGTATAAATGATTTCTTAGAATCACTCATGTTAGAATCATATACCCAAGGTTGAGTTACAACTTTAGCATACAATTTATTATAAAAACCATCTTCGAATAAATTTAAATCATTCTCCAGCACATAAAAATGAGCCGTACTTTTTTTTAATCCTGAAGAAATATGTACTTTATCAGGTAAATCATTGTAAAAAGTCCAGTAAGAATATGGTTTGCTCTCATTGTTTATTTTTTCTAAATAGCAAGAAAAATAATTTTCATAAGATATATTAGTCTCTACTACTTGTGTCTTCCTAAACCAACCATATGTATAGATATACTTTTTATCATCGCTAAAAATATAACGACTAAAAAAAGCTCCTAAAACAAATGGTGTATTCTTTCCTTCAAAAAATTCACTGACCTTCAACATCACAATATCATCACCTAAAATCATTATATCATAATTTTAATAAATTAAGGTAATACCAGGTTGTATATTTTTAATAATGATGATATAATAAAAAACGAGGTAAAATAAAACACTACCTCAAGACGGAGATGAAAGTATGAACTTTAACGTATTAGATTTATTTTCAGGTGCAGGCGGATTTTCTGCCGGACTTGATGCCATTAAAAATATTAAAACTGTTGAAGCAGTTGATTTTGATCAATATGCAACAGAAACCTTTAGTAAAAATTTCCCTGATGCATATGTAATTACAGGAGACATTACAGACAAAAAAATAAAAAATAAAATAATTAGAATAGCCAAAGAAAGACAAATTAATATGATTGTAGGTGGCCCACCCTGTCAAGGATTTAGTCTTAAAGGTAAAAATTTAGGTATGGATGATCCAAGAAATTTTCTCTTTCTAGAATATTATGAATTAGTTAAAGAAATAAAACCAGAAATATTTGTAATAGAAAATGTCAAAAATATTCTAAATTCAGAAAATGGCTATTTTAAAAATCAAATAATAGAAAAGTTCTCTTCTCTTGGTTATATGATCAATTATGGTGTATTAAATGCCAAAAATTTTGGTGTTCCGGAAAATAGAGAAAGAGCCATTATTATTGGTTCTCTAACAAGATGTATTGAATTACCTAATGGTGAAGATAAAATAGTAACTGTAAGAGATGCCATATCAGATTTAGCTTATTTAAACTCGGGAGAAGGAGAATTTGAATCTGAATACATAAATAAGCCCCAAAGCTCATATCAAAAAAAATTAAGAGCAAAAAAACTATATAATCATAAAGCAACAAGTCATTCCAAAGTTGCACTAGAAAAACTAGCAATGATACCACCTGAAGGTGATAAATCATCTTTACCAAAAGAACTTCATGGTAAACAAAAATTTGCCACAACCTGGTCAAGATTACAATGGGATTCATACAGTCCAACAATTGATACAAGGTTTGATACACCTTCTAATGGCAGAAATTCCCACCCTGTTTTAAATAGAGCAATAACACCTAGAGAAGCAGCACGAATTCAAAGTTTCAAAGATGATTTTATATTCTATGGTCCAAAAACTGCAGTATGCAAACAAATTGGTAATGCAGTTCCCCCATTATTAGCAAAAGCTATAGGTGAAGCAATAATAAAAGCCTACAATACTTATAGAATTAAAGGAAATAATTATCAATTAATACACGGAAACTCTTATACAATAGTCAAAGAATTACAACAAAATAATGTTAAAGTAGACCATATAATAACAGATCCCCCCTACAACATATCCCAAGACAATAATTTTTCAACAATGAAACATCCGAGAAAAGGTGTAGATTTTGGAGAATGGGATAAAAAATTTGATTTATACAATTGGATCGACGATTATTCAAAATTATTAAAAAGTAATGGTTCAATGATAATTTTTTGTTCATATAGATTTATAAGTCACATAATAGAAAAACTCGAAGCTACAGAAATGATAGTTAAAGATATTTTAATATGGAAAAAAACAAATCCAATGCCAAGAAACATAGATAGAAGATACGTCCAAGATACAGAATTTGCTATATGGGCTGTAAAAAAAAGAGCCAAATGGGTTTTCAACAAACCTGAAAACAAACCATATTTAAGATCTTGTTTTGAAACACCAACTGTTTCGGGAAAAGAAAGAACATCACATCCAACACAAAAAAGCCTAAAATTAATGAACGAAATAATTAAAATACACACAAATGAAAACGATACTATTTTAGACCCATTCATGGGAAGTGGAACTACTGGAATAGCATCTATAATTAATGGAAGAAAATTTATAGGAATTGAACTAGATAAAAATTACTTTAATATCGCTCTTGAAAGATTCGAAAAAACCACTAAATAGTGGTTTTTTAATTACTAAAGATTCCTTCAGGTGAAAACCTTTATCATGCACTTCTAAATACTTTTTCTTTATATTATAACGAATTATCGTTTAATAAAAGTTTACAAAAGTTTAACTAAATATCATATAATTTACTCCTTTTGGTAGTTGAATGGGTGATTGAAATATAAATAAGATCTTAAAAAAACTTATAAATAAACAAAATGACGACCTTTCGGTCATCTTCAGGGGGCTCGCCTTTTGAGTCTTTATATGTATTAAAGTATTATAAAATGGCATATAATATGCCACTTTATACCTACATTAGTTAGTCAATACCTATGTTATTTAGTGTATTGGTACATAAACGGTACCTGATTATACACTCTACATTCAAAACGGTATTTAAAATTTATTACTTGATATACTAAAGAACTTATCAAAGAAATCTAGCAATTTATCTATAACTTTATTTTTCTTTTCTTGTCTATCATTATTAGGAGTAAACATACTCATTGGCGGAAGTATTGTTGATACTTCTGTACCATTGGTTTCTACTCTTCCTTGTTCGAATGATCTTTGAATAAAGTTATATGTTTCTTCTTTATTAAGATTCTCTTCAGCAATTATCTTATCTAATTCTTCTTTCTTT
>CADBLY010000104.1 GCA_902795725.1 uncultured Erysipelotrichaceae bacterium | reverse complement strand
TTTGAAAATAATAGCAAGCCTAATTTAAATAGTAATATAGATGAATTAATAAGTAGAAAATAACTTATTCCTAATCCGCAAACAACTATGGTAGTTTCATTGCTAGGAAATATTCCTAATGCTGAAAAAAGGTTAGAGCACTTAGCACTGACACTGATACAACCCATTGCGAATCCATCTCAGTTTTAGAAAGAAGGGAAAAATGGAATTAGGATTATATATGATGGCTATTTTAATAATTTAAATAAAACAATCGTATGATTAAGATATTTTTGTGCATTAAGATGAGAAATAATCTTATCTTTTTTAGTAATATTCAGTTTACTTACTTTACACTCAAAAAAGTAAATTTTTTACAAAAAATTTGATTTTTATATAATAAAGCATATAATTAAAGTAAAATTAGGAAAGAGTAGGATGTGTAAAGTGTGAAGAAATTTATATTATCAATTATAATATTCATGATGCTTATTCCTTTTGTAGTTAATGCTGAAATATGTGATACAGATAAAATAACAATTAGTTCAATTACCACAGAGAGTAAATCAGATAATGTAGAAGAATTAGATGAAACAAAAGTAAATGATAAAGCTATTAATCTTAATCTATCTATGTCAGAAGTTGGAGATAAGATAAATTATAAAATTGTAGTAAAGAATGATTCAAATGAAGATTATGAATTAGATAAAAAAAGTTTTAATTTAAGTTCAAATTATATCGAATATACACTTGAATCAGAAGATAATACTAACATAGTTAAAGCTAATTCTAGTAAAGTAGTTTATCTAAAGGTAAATTATGTAAATGAAGTACCTAATGATGTTTTTGAATCTGGAGTTTATAATGATAATAAAAATATGACAATCAATCTATCAAATAATGATACAATAGGTAATTTAAACGCAATAAAAAATCCAAATACTGGAGTACAATCATATATTTTAACTTTATTTATAATATTGTTGATTATTATTTCTGCATATGGATTATTGAGAAAAAGGAAATATGCTAAGTTTATAATATTAATAGTTGGGTCAGTAATTATAATCCCAGTAAGTGTATGTGCTTTATGCAAATGTGAAATTGATATTAATTCATCGATTGTAATCAATCAAAAGAAATTAACTGGGACTATTTATAGATGGAATATGGCGCCACTTAAAGTAGGTGATATAATTAGTGTTAAGTTAGTAGATAAATATATAATAGCCGATGGACTTAAACATCATGCTCAATTGTTTGATAGCGAAGAAGATTGTGAAAGGTCAAGGACTTCTCTTTTTTATGGAGGTTTACCAAGCTCATATACATGTCAGTATAAGAAAACTAATATTGGCGGTGGTGGTGATTTTACTTTTGATTCAAGTGAAATAAATATGAACTATTATTTAAAACATATAGTAGTAAATGGTGTTGTTACTGAATCATTTGTTTGTTTTAAAACTGATAAAGAACATTGTTTAAAAGGTGGAGATAATGGTGAGGCATATAATAGTAACATTGGAGTGATGAGAGAATATCAAACATTTTTAAATATTCCAACTGATAATGGAGCTAATCCTACTTGTCGTTATTCTGCAACTGAATCTGTTTGTTACGCAAGTAGTATAGGTGGTTATCGTTATATGACAATTAGTTCTGATGGAGTAATAGCAATTGGTAGTTGGGATGGGGTTCAATGTGGTATATCAGCTGATTCACATTCTTATTGCTATGAAATGCCTTCCTAAATAAGGAGCTTCACCACAAGAAATTTCAAGTCTAATATCTTGTATATAATCTTGCCATGAGTTAATATGACAATTTGGACGCTAAGGTTCTGATTCTTTAAGGCAAGGAAGAATTATTGCATGCTGCGGGATATCCCTTTTAATAGGATGAAGGGGATATCCTTTTTTTATTCTAAAGAAGGAGGCTTAATTATGAATGAAATAGTAGAAACAAAAAATATTGAAAGAAAAATTTATAATATTAGAGGAGTGGAAGTGATGCTGGATTCTGATTTAGCTGAACAGTATCATTGTACAAATGGTACTAAAACAATAAATCAAGCTGTAAAAAGAAATCAAGAAAGATTTCCTAATGATTTTTATTTTCAATTGAACGAAAATGAATACTTAAACTTGAAGTCCCAAATTGGGACCGCAAACTTAACTGAACATGGTGGTGTTAGAAAAATGCCATATGTTTTTACCGAACAAGGAGTAGCAATGCTAGCAACAGTAATAAGAACAGATGTAGCTTCAAAAGTAAGTATTGATATTATGAGAGCATTTGTTAGAATGAGGCACTATATCAAATACAACGATCAATTATTACCACATAAATATTTATTACTAGAAGAGAGAGTAGATAATAATACAAAAAGAATAGATGAATTGTTTGATAAATTCAATCCAAAAGTAATTACTAAAAACTCTATATTT
>CADBLY010000103.1 GCA_902795725.1 uncultured Erysipelotrichaceae bacterium | reverse complement strand
TGCTTTTAATGATAAATCTTTATCCTGTAAATGATAATTAGACATAACTGTATAGTTTTTATTCCTTTTAATTCTAAATACTGCCATTTTTAACACCTCCACACAAAAAAACATATCAAACGTTCTAATACACTTAATATGTTAATTAATTAAAGTTCTATAAAACAATTATAGTTAAATAGAACATCATATTTTTTAGTATATTTACTAGTATTTCCTCTAGTTATAGTAAAGGTATCATTTAACAGACTCCAAGATGAATAGGAGTTACTGATATACCTTGACCAAAAGCAGTGGTAGCTAGTTCTAGATCGGTTATTTTATCTTCATCAAATAATATACCATCACTTTCTCCTACTAAATCAACTCCAGTTTTTACGCCAAAACCAAAATTTTTAATATAGCTAAACAATTTTTCTTTACCAAGTTTTAATCCCAAATTAACGAATCCTGGGTTACAAGAGTTTTCTACTACTTCTAAATAGGTTTCTTCTCCATGACCACCAGGTTTCCAACAATGCAACTTAGAACCCATAACTGTTATGGAACCACTATCATAAAATTTATCATGCTCTAGATCAACAATTTTTTCTTGTAAAGATGTAGCAAGAGTGATTATTTTTAGAGTACTTCCGGGTTCGTAAGTCATCCATACTGGTAAATTACGATTTATCTCTTCCATAGTATAGTCTTGATAACCATTCGGATTAAAATTAGGTCGAGAAGCAATAGCTAATATTTCTCCTGTATTGGGATTCATAGCAATACCTAGGGCTTGATCAGGATTGTACATGTTAACAGCATTATTTAGTTCTCTTTCTAATGCTTCTTGAATATCATAATTGATGGTTAGAGTCATATTCATACCATCTTGAGGTTTTTCATAACTTTGGGCAAGTGGAAGTTTTGATCCTTTTGCATCTGATATATATTTTATTGCACCATTACTACCAGTTAAGTACTTATTATACTCTAATTCTAACCCAGCTAATCCTTGATTATCAATACCAACAAAACCTAAGGAATGTGATAGCATTGTTTTGTTAGGATAATATCTTTTAGCTTCTTTTACAAGATATACTCCATCCAATTTTAAACCATTAATTCTATCTGCTATTTCATAAGATAATCTTCTTCCTTCAGGGTGTATCCTTTCAATTGATGTTCTTTTGGATACATGTTTTAACATATCTTTATAGTCTGATTTTAAGACATTAGATAAAGCTTTAGCGGTTGTTTTTTTATCCTTTATTTGATTTGGAATAACTACTAGTGATGTAGTTGTTATATTACCAGCTAGAATCTCACCATTAGCATCAAAGATACTACCACGATTAGCTTCTAGCGGTAGATTTCGACTCCATACTCCAGTAGCTGATTTATTAAGTTTTTTATAAGAAAACACTTGAATATAGAATACTTTACCAACAATTAGAATAAAACACACAATTATTATTAAAGTTATTATTTTAATTCTAGTATGAATATCACGAAAAAACATATAATCACCATTAAATTATATGTTTCTAATTTTTATTTATATATTTATTTTCTATTTCCTTTTTTTTAAGAGATATTTTTTAAAAAATTTGAGAGTGTTTTATGTGGGCATACAGAAAATTAATTTTTGTAATATTAAAAGTGTTAACATACGTCAACACTCTTGATATCAATAATTGTTATCTCTGGTGCGAATAAAAAATCTAAAAAAGATAGCTTATTTGCATGTGATGATTTTGTTATTCCACTAGATATTATAAAATTAGTTTTATTAATTGTATATTTTCCATAACTATGTTTAACTAATATTCCAATTTGTGGACCGATTAATCCTCTACCCTTTAATACTTTTTTTAAAATAGATGGAGTAATCCCACCATGGGTATGACCAGATAATACTAAATCTATATTATTAGCTATATTTAATTTATTAAATACTTTACTTTTAGTTATTCTAATGGGAGTATGACACAATAATATATTATATCCTGATTTTAAAAATGGAATATGCTTATTAATATAATCTATTAAATAGTTATCATTGTGTTCGTTATATTTATAATAGTATTCTCCTGGAAGTGTAAGACCTATAAAATTAATATTATCGATATTTAGAATATCATTATCTAAAACAGATACATTTCTTATCTTATTTATATTATTAAACAATACTTTATTATAATTACTATAATCTTTACCATTTATATATTCATGATTTCCTAGCGAAATAATAATTTTGCTTTTTTTAGCTAATTTTTTTAAAAAAGTTATTAAGTATTCTTCATCATGAATATTTCTTTCATCAATTAAATCACCTGTTATACATAAATAGTCATAATCAATATTATTTAAATTGTCTAGTATTCTATTCAGTTTTTTGTTATCTTTTTTACTATAGTAATGAATATCAGATAAAAGAACTATTCTTTTATCAACATTACCCTTTACTTGATAATATACTCTATTTATTTTCATATTCTTTAATAAATTTCTCCTTATATTCTAAAATATTATCTTCTTTAATTGCCACTCTTAAATCTTCCATTAGTTTAACTAAAAAACGGATATTATGAATTGATAATAATCTAGCACCAAATGTTTCATTTGCCACTATTAAGTGCCTAATGTATGCTTTAGTATAGTTTTTACAAGCATAGCAATCGCAAGATTCTTCTAGTGGTGTGAAATCTTCTTTGTATTTTTGATTTCTAATATTAATTCTTCCATGATGAGTAAAACAATTTCCATGACGGGCAAGACGTGTTGGTAAAACACAATCAAACATATCCACCCCTCTAATAACACCTTCAATTAAATCGATAGGATCTCCTACTCCCATTAAATAACGTGGTTTATCTTTGGGTAAATATTTGATAGCATAATCAACCATTTTATACATAGTATCTTTATCTTCACCAACACTAGTTCCACCAATAGAATAACCATCAAAATCTAATTTAACTGTTTCTTCCGCACTCCATTTTCTTAAATCTTCATACTCCGATCCTTGAACAATACCAAATAAAGATTGATTAGGATTGTTATGTACATCTTTTCCTCTTTTGGCCCATCTAAGTGTTCTTTCGGTACTTTGTTTTGCATATTCGTAAGTAGCTGGATATGGAATACATTCATCAAAACTCATTGCAATATCACTATCTAATTTATTTTGTATTTCAATTGATTTTTCTGGAGTTAGTAATAGATTAGTACCATCTAAATGACTCTTAAACTTAACTCCTTCTTCAATAATATCTTTTTTCTTATTACGAGCTAAAGAAAACACCTGAAATCCACCACTATCAGTTAAGATAGGCCCGTCATAATTCATAAATTTATGAAGACCTCCAGATTGATCTACAACATTCTCACCTGGTCTTAACCATAAATGATATGTATTAGATAGAATTATTCCACAATGAATATCTTTTAATTCTTCTGGTGATAATGTTTTAACAGTAGCTTGAGTACCAACTGGCATAAAAATAGGTGTATTTACCCTACCATAATTAGTTTCTATAATACCTAATCTTGCCTTAGTATTCTTCTCTTCCTTTAATAATTCATATTTAATCTTTCCCATATTTTTAATCAACCTTCTTAATTAAAAAATAACGACAGTCATAACTACAAAGATTTTTAATATAATCATCCTTAAACTTAATATCATTAATTCTTTTACATATCTTATTTTTTCTTTCACAAAAACCTTTTAGTCTTAATTTATCATATGACCAATCCCCTAAAATATAATCATAATCATAAAAATAATCAGTAAATTTTTCCTTTAATGATTCTAAATCAAAACCATTCTTATAATCTTCTATTAATTCATAATTTATATTATCTAGTGTAATTGTTTTCATAATATCACCCATTCCTATAGAAGATTATATCAAAATACTAAAAAAAAAGATAGATGCATAATTACATCTAACTTTGTGGTATGGCTGATTTATAGACATTGATAACTGGGCGGACAGCACCATGAGGGGTGGAGTAAACATCGTCGTGGCCCAAGGTTCCATTTCGGTTCACGACCCATACACGAGATAAAAAATATTGGAATGGAGTCATTGTCCAATACATGGAATTACTATTATACATCCATTCATATTGTACAATATTTTGTAATTCATCATATGTCACTAATCTTGCATTATAACTATTTATCTGCTTTAACTCATTATTTGTAAATTTAGCTGTTGCCCAGGAATCTACCATTGATTTTATATATGAACTTGAATAAGAATTTGAATTAACGTTTCCAAATCATACTCCACCTATACTTCCATCACCTTGATTATCACGTACTGTTACACCTTCTGGTGCGGTTATTTCTGAAACTGTTAATAGTGTATCTTTTAAAGCTACGACATAATCATCTTCTACTGGACTATTAGCTATAATATGATAGCTATCACCATTTAGCGTAAACGTATCTCCTATATGATGACTATATGGGTCTACATATGGTGTAGTTCCATTTTAATACACTTAATATACTTTATTTAACTTAATAACTAATAATTTAATACAATATGATTTAAACAAATTTAATAGAAATGTTTTTAACTATTTAACATTAAATAAACAAGATATATTTAAGAGGTAAAAATGTAATAAAGATGAACTGATATAATTGTATAAAAAAACAATCCAGTAATATTATAATTTTGGATTGTTTTTTTATGGTACTGTGATACTTTCAAATGATTGTATGTAATTTAATATAATATCTATTATTTTATTCTTATTAAGATTACAATTTGTTATTAAATAATAAAAATCAAATATATCCTTATATCTTGTAGATGTATAAACAAATTTTAATAATGATTTTAATTTTTCAACAAAAATTTGTTCGGGGGAATTTATAAGTAATGTTGCACTTTTATTTATAATATCTAAATTAAAACAATATTCTTCTTGTTCTATATCAAAATCTTTATGAACTCCAATATCTAATTTTGAATCAATTCTATAATTATTATTATCAATTATTGTTATATTAATTCGTTTGCCATCATAATCTTGGTGATGTAATTTTTCAATAGTTCCGTTAATATCAATTTTGATTTCATCATTAGCATTATTTAATTTCTTTATAAAACTCTTAATTGAATCATCATCAAGTGAATATTTAATAAAATCAAAATCCATATCTCTAGTAGCACGACGTTTATCATTTGAAATACTATGTATTACCACACCACCTTTAATTGTAACATTACGATTTAAAACACTGTTAGAAATTTTAAGTAGCACAATATCTTGAGCAACCTTTGCAATAGCATCAGCTTGTTCATAACCATCACTAATATATAAATTTACTAACTTACCTAAATTCATTAGAATACCTCATCCTGTATCATTTCCATGAGTTTTTCACCATTAGGATAAATATTTGAATAATTTTGAAGTTTCATTATATCCAAATTATCCCTTATTTTCCTATAATTATTTATAATTTCCTTATAATAATCATATGAAGTATTATTTTTGTTTTTTATGATTTCCAATAACATTCTTTCTTTATCATATATATTGATTTTAACTCCTTCATATTCAATACTTGTCTTACCTAGACTAAAATAATTATCTATCTCATACGATTGCTCAATATGATTATCTTTAAATCTACCAGAGTTCCTATCAGTAGTCATATATATTTTTTTAGGAATTACATCAGTCAAATTATGATAATAATAAGCACTATCACCAGAAATAATAGCCTTAGGATATTTTTTGGTAAATATATCTAGATAATGGATACTTTCTTTATCTGAGTATAAACCTGATTCAAGTTTATATAGCATTCCATTACTTATAGCCTTCTTTACTTGATAATCTGATCCAAATTTATCTTTTATTTCATTATAATTATATATCATTTAAATCACCTATAAACTTTTTAAACTAAAAACACACATAAGTCAATGTGTATGTGTGTGTTTTGTTTAAATTAAACAATA
>CADBLY010000102.1 GCA_902795725.1 uncultured Erysipelotrichaceae bacterium | reverse complement strand
TTTAAATCTGCTAAATCGCCGGAACAACATACTAGTTTTCTAACAGGAATATCAAGCGTTCTAAATAATTCAACTGAATAATTCCACATCTTATCATACCAAGTTTCACTTTCTTCAGGCTTGCATATAACAACCATTTCTTGTTTTTCAAATTGATGGATACGATATACACCACGTTCTTCTATACCATGAGCACCTACTTCTTTTCTAAAACATGGTGAATATGATGTCATTGTTATTGGTAATTCGGATTGCTTTAAAAGTTGATCTTTAAATTTAGCTATCATAGAATGCTCAGATGTACCAATTAAGTACAAGTCTTCTCCTTCTATTTTATACATCATATTATCTTTTTCTTCAAAACTCATAACACCATCAACAGCACTTCCATGAATCATATATGGTGGAATACAATAAGTAAATCCTTTATCAATCATAAAATCCCTTGCATATGCTAAAACTGCTGAATGTAAGCGAGCTATATCACCCATTAGATAATAAAATCCATTACCACTTACTCGTCCAGCGGCATCTTTATCTAAGCCATTAAATTTCGCCATAATATCAGAATGATATGGTATTTCGTAATCTGGAACAAATGGATCACCAAATCTTTGTTCTTCAACATTTTTAGAATCATCTTCTCCAATAGGTACATCATCAGCAATAATATTAGGTATCATCATCATTTTTGTTTTTAATTGTGATGATAATTCATTTTCTTGATTTTCAATTTCTACTAATTCATTATTAATACTTACAACTTCGCTTTTTTTATTATTAGCTTCATCTATTTTCTTTTCTTTAAATAAAATACCTATTTCTGAACTAATTTTATTTCTTTCTTGTCTTAAATTATCACCTTTTAGTTTTAAATCTCTTACGGTTTTATCTAGTTCAATTATTTCATCAACGAGTGGTAATTTACTATCTTGAAATTTCTTTTTGATATTTTCTTTAACTAATTCAGTGTTATTTCTTATTAAATTTATGTCTATCATACGCATTCCTCCTAAGTAATATATTAATATTTTATCAGAATGTTTTAATAAAGTCTATACTTTGCCAAACTAAAAGGCGTAAAAATTTACGCTATATCCATACACTGAATAGTATTGCCCCTATTGCAAGGACTAAACCTATTACCCAGAAAAGTTTAACAATATCTTTTTCTTGCCAACCTAGTTTTTCTAAATGATGATGATATGGTGTCATTAGAAAGACTTTATGGTGAAAGAAAACCATTGATATTATTTGAATTAAACAAACAAGTGTTTCAAAAATAAATACACCCATTACAATAATAAAGGTAATTTCATGTTTTGTTATGATAGCAATACTTGCTAACGTAGCTCCAAGCGCTAGAGAACCAGTATCACCCATAAATACTTTGGCTGGATTAGTATTGAATATTAAGAAACCTAGTAGCGCTCCTACCATTATAAAACATAAAATTGCTATATCTTCACTACCTGATATTCCAGTCGAATTCCAACTTATTAAACCAAATGTTAGAAATGCTAAAGCACTTAAGCCTCCTGCTAAACCATCTAACCCATCGGTTATGTTTACTGCATTTGATGATGCAACTAGCATAAATAGTATAAATACTACATAAAACCATCCCATATGAATATTTAATCCTAGAGTATGTATTTCTAAGCCAGCGGATGCACCACTTTTCATATATATAATAAAAAATGCAACAGCAATTACTAACTGTAGAAATAGTTTTTTTACTTCAGTTAATCCAATATTATTTTTCCTTTTTATAATAAGTATATCGTCGATAAACCCTATAAGGGCATATCCAATTAAAACAAATAAGACAATTAAAAGATTAGTTGAAATATTTATTTTCCCCATCATAAGTAAAATTATAATGGTAATGAGAGTGGGAATTAAAAAGATTATCCCACCCATAGTTGGGGTTCCTGCTTTGCTACCATGCTTTTTACTTAAATAGCTGCTTTCTACTTGTTTAAAATTTAATTTTTTGAGCCATGGAATAAATATTAGTCCAGATATTCCTGCTAGAATTAGTCCAATACTGGCTGCTAATACGGCTTTAGTTATTATTAACATTATTTCACCTTCCTATTATTTTTAATACTTCTTCTTTATCATTAAAATGGTATTTTTGTGTGCCAATTATTTGATAATCTTCACAACCCTTACCAAGTATTAATAGTATATCATTTTTTTCTAGTCTTTGTATACCTTTTTCGATAGATTTTTGTCTATTTTCTTCTATTTCGTAGTTTTTAGTGTCAAGTTTTGACGTTATATCTGATAAAATTCTACTAGGATCTTCTAATCTTGGATTATCACTTGTAAAGATAACATAGTCAGAATATTTAACAGCAATTTTTCCCATTATTGGCCTTTTTTCTTTATCTCTATTCCCACCACATCCTATGATGGTAATAATATTATTACCAAAATCTTTTACACTATTAATTATCTTTTTTAAAGCATCTGGAGTATGAGCATAATCTATTATAATTAAGTTATCTTGATAGTTAATGGTATCCATTCTACCATCAACGTGATTTAATTGCTTAATAATACTTCTAATTTGATTATTGTCTATTCCCAGTTTTTCTAAAATAATTATTACGATAGTTAAATTATATATATTATGTTTCCCAATTAGTTTTGAATAATACTCTTTATCATTCAAAATAAAGGTTGTTCCTTTTTTATCAATATTATATTTCCCTATTTTATAATCTTTGCTATTTACACCATATGTTATGGTATTGTTAGTTTTAAAATACGTACTATATTCATCATCAATATTAACTATTCCCAGACCATTTTTCTTTAATTGTTTAAATAATTTTTGTTTAGCTAAACAATAGTTTTCCATTGTTTTATGGTAATCTAAGTGGTCTTGAGTGAGATTTGTAAAAATTGCATAATCAAATAATAATGTATCTACTCTTCCATAAGCTAGACCCTGACTACTTACTTCTAAAACAACGTATTTGCAATCTTTTGCTTTCATTAGTAACTTATATAGTTCTAATATATCAGGAGTTGTATTTGATAGTTTTTTATGTGTGTCATTTATATAAAATCCTAAAGTGCCTATATATGCACATTTTATATCTAATTTATTTAATGCTTGATAGATTAAAAAAGCAGTTGTTGTTTTGCCATTAGTTCCTGTAATTCCAATTAATTTTAAGTGTTTTATTTGATGATAGTAATGTTTTTTTAAATAATTTGATAAATACTTTTTAGTATCTTTTACTTTATTCTTACCACGCTGTGAAATGATTTTTGATGCTCCATTTTTGATTGCTTCATCTATGTAGTCATGACCATCATTAACAATTCCTTTAATAGCAACAAAAATATCTCCTGGTTTTACCTTTCTGGAATCATTTTGAATCATGTAAAAACACCTCAATATATATTATGAAAATATATATTGAAGTGCGACTATACTTTAACTTTGTTTAGAATTTCTAATACGATCTTTTTATCATTAAAAGGTATTTTTTGGTCTTTAATAATAATACCCGTTTCATGACCTTTCCCTAGTATTAGTAAAATATCATTGTCTACTAGTTTTTCTATTCCTTTTTCAATTGCTTTTCCACGATCTTGGCATACTTCGTAGTTATCTTGATCGATACCAGTAATCATATCGGATATAATATTATCAAATGGTTCATAGTGAAGATCATCCATAGTTACAATAACATACTCTGAATTTTTTGTTGCTAAATCTAACATGATTGGTCTTTTAAAGCGATCTCTATCTCCAGTACATCCAAAAACAGTATATATTTTACCTGTACAGATTTCTTTTACGGCTTTATAAATATTTTCCATTGCATCTGGAGTATGAGCATAATCAATAATTATAGAATTATTATTATATTTTATAATATCCATTCTGCCATTTGGAGATTTTAAAAGTGGTATTAAAGACTCTATCATATTTTTTTCTATGTTTAGTAAGTCTAATATAGCTATTAATAGTGTGACATTATATATATTATATTTACCAATTAAAGGACTATTAATCGTGTATGTCTTATCGTTAGTTTTAATTTCAAAATGACTACCATTATTATTTAATGTATAATTAATTACTTGATAATCACTAGCTGTAAATCCGTAGGTTTTATATGGTTCAATCATAAAGTATTTTTTATATTCATCGTCATTATTAACTAAACCGATACCATTTTTCTTTAATTGTTTAAATAATTTTTGTTTAGCTAAACAATAGTTTTCCATTGTTTTATGATAATCTAAATGATCTTCGGTTAAATTAGTAAACATAGCATAATCGAAAGTTATTCCTTCTAATCTTCCATAAGATAGACCCTGACTACTTACTTCTAATACAATGTATTTATAGCCATTTTCATAGGCATTAATGATCATATCATACATTTCACATACATCTGCTGAAGTATTGGGTAGATCTTTTACTTTCTTCTCTAAATAGTAACCAATTGTTCCTATATATCCGCATTTAATATGCATAGCATTTAAAGCTTCGTATATCAAAAAAGCTGTTGTTGTTTTTCCATTAGTACCAGTTATTCCCATAATTGTCATTTCATCTAGATATTTATTATAATTATCTTTTAAATATTTATTTAGATATTCTCTAGTATCTGGTACATTAATAGTCTCAACACTGTATTGTCCTTCCTTACATACAATTTTACTCGCACCATTTTCAATCGCACTTGAAATATAATCACTACCATTGGTAATAATACCATCTAAAGCGACAAATGTATCACCTGGTTTTACTTTTCTAGAATCACTTTTAATATTAATCATAACTTCACCACTATTCTATATTTATATCTAATCCGTTTATATTATTAACATTACTATAATTTATTATGACTTGATAAATATTTTTATCTATATAGTAATCTGATAAATCTATAATAACATTAGAAATATAGTTATTCATATATGTTATTTTGATTACTACATTACCATTGGTTTCATATTGTTTATGATAAAAATTATTATAAGATAAACTATCTATTGTATATGTATATTCTATATTTTTATCTTTATATTCAGTTTTACTATCATATTCTTTGTCTTTTATTAGATTTAAAATATTATTATATTGAAATTCTACTAGTGAGTAATCAATTGTAATAGCATTATTATCTAGTGTATAATACATGTTATTTTTTATATAATAACGACTATTATTATAGTTAAATAAATCTATCCCGTTATAATATGTCCCACTAATATTTATTGTATTCTCATTATCATTAATTTGATAATTATATATATAACTTGTTATTTGATTTGTTTCTTTTTCTTTTACTTCATTATTAGAAGGAATATTAGAAGATGGGATTGTATTTTTTGCATTAAAAACTATATATACAAAGAGAAAGAAGAGTATCCAAAATGCTAATTGGATTAATCCTTTATACTTGGGAATTTTCCATATTTCTATAAATCTATTTATTATTTCTTTTATTCTTTTCATTATTACTCCTAATTTAGTATTTTTCCTTCTAATTGTTTACCATTTGCAAATTCTTTAGCTGACATTTTATTTTTACCTTCTAATTGTAATTCTAAAATAATTATTTCACCATTACTTACTTTTACGCCAATGCCATCGGTGTATATTTTACTTATTTCACCATCTATTCGATTGGAGTAGATATTTTCTCCTTCTTTTGCCTTCCATATTTTCAACCTTTTTCCATCCATAAGACAATATGCGCCAGGAAAACTATATAAGCCCCTTATTTGATTATAGATTTGTCTTTTAGTTTTACTGAAATCTATTTTTTCATCTTCTGGTTTAATATTAAAGGCATATGTTACTTCATTTATATCTTGTTTAATTCTTTCATTACTTCCTTCAATAATACTTGGTAGTGTTTCTAAAAGTAAATCTCGTCCTAATATAGATAATTTTTCATGAAGCTTTGATGCAGTATCATCTTCATCTATATCTATACTTCTTTGTTTTATTATATCACCACTATCCATCGTCTCATCCATATACATAATAGTTATACCTGTCTTTTTATCTCCATTTATTATAGCACGATGAATAGGTGCACCTCCCCTTAGTTTAGGTAGTAATGATGCATGAACATTAATACAACCATATTTAGGATAATCCAACAATTCTTTAGGAATTATTTGTCCATATGCACAAGTTATTATTAAATCTGGATTTAATGCGATTATTTCTTCATATTCTTCTTTTATATTTCGTGGTTGTAGTACTAGTATATTATTTTCATTTGCACATTTTTTTATAGGAGATGGTGTTAAAACAGCTTTTCTTCCTACTAATTTATCTGGTTGTGTTACTACAGCTTTAACAGAATAGTTATCTATTAAGCCTTGTAAAACAGGTACACTAAATTGTGGTGTGCCCATAAATACAATTTTTATTTCTTTTTCTACTATAACATCTTCTATATTCATATTATCACCTCAAATGTTTAACAATTATAAAGAAGTCCTTTATTAAAAGGACATTCTATTCTACACCATAGTATTCTAGATTTTGGCATGAGTTACTTTCAGATACATTTCCAGAAATATAATTGTAATACTTATTATTATGATTATCTACCGTACAACAAGATAGATTAATATTATCATCTTCATCAAATAATTTATATAAACAAGAAACACTGTTCCCTTTAGTATTAACGGATAATTCATCAATATTAGGTGTTTTACCAGGATTTAACATTTGGTAATTTGATAGAGCTTGCTCATAGGCTTTAGCATACCCTATTACACTTTTTTTTGATGATTCATTAGATGCATTATTAATAATTCTAACAACCACTGGTATTGTAACCAAAGTTATAATGGCTAAAACAGTTATAATTGCTAATAATTCTATAAGTGTAAATCCCTTTTTCTTCATAAGTTATCTATCCAACAAATCCCTTTTTTACATTGATAACTGGTGTTATGGTACCAAGTCTTTGACAAATATCGCCAGCATCGGTAATTTCATATACTTGCGAAGCTTTAATAAAATAAATAGCATCTTCTGTTGGTAATGTCCATCCGAGATTTTGTGTTTTTGTTAAATATTCTGGTGCTACAACATATTCATTACAGTGTATTGTACCACAGGTTGTTCGAGTTAAGAAGTTAGTTTGATCATCAGCAGTACCCCATATGCGAGCACTATAACCACCAATCTCAACTAAATCGGATGAATTAATTGTAGCTTCAACCCAATTATTAACTACATACGCAACATCTGATGTATTATAATTTGTTGAACAACCACTTTGATCGTTTGAATTACATGTACTGGAACTTAGATAATAAATAGATCCGTATCCATTGTAATCAACAGCTGTTTGGTATTCTTCATATTCTGGATCTTCATACATATTGATATGCGATGCACCATATTGATTTACTTCTGCGGTTGTTAATGGAGTTTCTTTTAATAAAGTAACATAGTTATCTCCTGATCCAATAATATAATAGCTGATATTATTAACAGTAACTTTTTTACCAATAGCATAAAAATTATAGTTATTATCTTCTGAGATAACATCATTAACATAACTATATATTTTTGTTCTGTTTCCTATATAACATCCTCTTAAGGTGATATTTCCATCATTATCAACAGATTGTTCATCACATACAACGTTATTTCCTTTGGTATCTACATTTGAAAAATCATAGTTAGAATATGGAGATGCTGGATTAAGCATTTTCCATTCTGATAGTCCATTATGAACGGCATCAACATATCCTTCAATAGATCTTTTGTATGACTCTGCTTGAACATTATTTATTATTCTTAATACTATAGGTATAGTAATTAAAGCTAGTATGGCTAGTACTACTAATACAGCTAATAATTCTATTAGTGTAAATCCTTTTCTTTTTCTTTTCATATATCATCTCTCCTATCTTCTTTATAATTTTATCACTAAATACGATCTTATGTCAATGATTAAAAATAAAGAAATTAGTTTTCTTTCATACTGTTAGTAAATTGGAGATGATATCTTAGATTTTGGGGTCAGTCATATAAAAACCCC